>JAQTUZ010000006.1 GCA_028707065.1 Patescibacteria group bacterium
AATTTCAAATTTCCAATTTCAAATTTCTTTAACTCTTTGGTCTCTTGGCTCCATATCTCGATCGCGATTGTCTCCGATTCTCAACTCCTTGCGCGTCGTACATGCCGCGGATGATTTTGTAGCGCAAACCCGGCAGATCCTTGGTTCTGCCGCCCTTGATCAAGACGATCGAGTGCTCCTGAAGATTGTGGCCGATTCCCGGGATATAAGCGGTAACTTCCATACCGTTGGACAAGCGGACGCGGGCGATCTTGCGCAAAGCCGAGTTCGGCTTCTTCGGAGTGGTGGTGGTAACCTTAACGCAGACACCTTGTTTAAAAGGCGCCCCATGAGCGGAAACAGTCTTCTTGCGGTGCAAAGTATCGTTCGATAAATGCAAGGCGATCGACTTCATCTTCTTTCTTTTGCTATGTCTTCCCTTGCGGACTAATTGATTGATAGTAGGCATATCTTAGTAAATTGGTATATTAGTTAATTGGTTAATTAGTCTACAAGTAAAAAATATTTTCTTATACAACTAATTGACTAATTAACTAATTAACTAAATTTTGTGGTATTAAAACAATCCCGACTAATCGGGATATTGATTACCTATAATTTATCAAATACTTGTAAATAAGTCAAGGATTTTAAAAACCGCGCCATCACCATTGATTTCGCGGTTTATTTCCCCAAAAAATCCACTAATATTTTGCATTATATGAAGAAAAGTACATAGTCCTGAAAACTTTAGCGAACTGGCCCAATGCGGTTCCGATTATTTTCGCCAGCTTCATGGCAACGAACGCCGGCCAAAAAATAATCCAAAATAAACCCTTGCGGACATTGGAAATTCCCCATCCGGCTAAATAAAGCAGAACTCTAAATGGACGACGCTTGTCAAAAATTGCATCGCTAATCCAGCTGTAATCGGAGCTTATGGAGCACCAACTACGGATAAAAAACGATGTTTCGTCTTCATCCAGGCCGAAAAATGCGCAAATCATTGTTCGCAAAAAAACGCTGGGCAAATAAACCAACGTACCCACAAAAGTCGTCGCCCAGATTATTGCCATGACAATCACTGAAGGCAGCATTCCATAAACGACCACCAGCTCTTTCATGACAGGGTGATTGATTGCCAGCGCCATTTTTATGAAACCATTGCCCAAAACTTCATGGCGATAGAGTAAGACTGATAAAAACCAATCCGCACCCAACACGGCGATCAGAAAAAACAAACAGATGAACATTCTTTGCGTCAGAGGGTTCGACCAGCGCGTGGCCAACTTTTCCAGATAAGATTTTGAAGGAGCCATTTTTACCGCCTTTCGATAAAAAAGTGAATTTTATTTGAATTTAGCTTAATATGAATAATCTATTCAGTCAATATCTAAAAAACAATTAACCAACAATTAATTTATACAAAAATCCTTCAATAACCGCAATAAACGGGAAGGCGACGAGGACAAAAAGCAGAGCGATGAAAATTCCAAAGGCTTCGGTGCGCAGATAAAATTCCTGCAACGGGCGGGGTAAAAAAGGAAAAATTACGCGAGAACCGTCCAGTTGCGGGATGGGCAAAATATTGAAGATGAATAAAATCAAATTTACTTCCACAATCGCGCTCAAAAGCTGAACTAACAATTCGTTGCCGATCGGAATAAAACGGATAAACAAACCGAAAAAAATCGCTAAGACTAAATTAGATAACGGACCGGCTAAGGCGACTTTGACCGGATCATATTTCGGATCGCGGAGATTATAAGGATTATAAGGAACCGGCTTGGCATAGCCGAAAATAAAACCGGTCGTGTAATACAACAAGATCGGCATGATCACCGAACCCCAGGGATCCAAGTGTGCCAGCGGATTCAAAGTCAGCCGGCCGGCATTTTTGGCCGTCGAATCGCCTAATTCATTGGCCATCCAGCCGTGCATATATTCGTGCACGATGGCCGAGAAGATGAGGACGACGATGATGAAAATTGGAATAATCGTCATAAAAATTTGCCCCGTCGCAGTCTCCGCCTCGGGACTGCGACGCAATTATTACCAATCCGGCAGCAGTCCGAGGCGAGACTGCTGCATGGCAAAAAGGAAGAGAAAATATTTCAATCCGGCAGCAGTCCGAGGCGAGACTGCTGCATGGCAAAAAATAATTTAATATTTAAATATTTTATTATTTTTTAAAATATTGGGTATTTTTTATTGGTTATTTTTTCTTGGCGGCAGCTTTCGCCGGTTTCTTCGAAGTCTTCAAACATCTTGCGCACAATTTAACTTTTTTGCCGTTGATTGTCGCCGCTTGCAAATTCAAATATTGCCGCTTGAGAGTTTGGCGGTTGGAATGGGAACGCTTCGCTCCCCGAGTCGGGCCTTGCCCGCAAATATCGCAACGATTGGACATAAAATTGGTATTTAGTATAAAGTATTTGGTATTTAGTATACAAGAATACTTTACGACATTATTTCTTATTTTTTTTACTTTTTACTTATTACTTTTTACTTTTTGTTTAATACTTCGCTCTTTTCTTCTTTCCCTTATATCCGGTGCCGGCCGGAATCAGGCAGCCGATGATCACGTTTTCTTTCAGACCTTCAAGATAATCGATCTTGCCGGACAAAGCCGCATCGATCAAGACGCGGGCGGTTTCCTGAAAGGAAGCGGCGGACAAGAAGCTTTCGGTGGTCAAGGAAGCTTTGGTGATGCCGGAAAGCAATCTTTCGGCCTTAATTGTCTTGCGCACATCTTCATCCAGGCGGGCAATAATGCTTTCTTCCACCACTTCGCCGGGCAGCAGATCGGACTTTCCGGCCTCGGTGATGAAGAAACGAGAGAACATCTGATGGGCGATAATCTCGACATGCTTGTCGTTCAGCGGCTGGCCCTGCGAAGAATAGACGTACTGGATTTCTTTGATGATATATTTTTGCACCGCGGCCCGCCCTTGCAAGCGGAATAATTGATCCAAATCCAAGCTGCCGTCGGTCAATTGCTGGCCGCGCTTGACTTCGTCGCCGTCCTTAACTAATAAAGTAGTGCCTTTGGGGATGATCATTTCCTCGACTTTTTCGGTTTCCCTGATCACTTTCAAATGTTTGGCGGTAATCGCCACCCGGCCTCCCTCGCGGGCGGTGATTGTCTTTTTGCCCAAAGTATAAAGCGCGTCGCCGGCTTTCAGCTCGTCGCCTTCTTTGACCAAGATCTTCATCGCCTCCTTTTTCTCGTCGCCTTCAACAGCCGCGGCGCTCAAGCGATATTTTTCCGTCACTTCGCCTTTATAATAAATTTTCAAGATCTTGACGCGGGCGTTAGTGACCAAAACTTCGGCGCCGTTTTCATCCTTGATGGTTTTCTGTTCCGATTCGATCTTGACCTTGCCATCGACGTCGGAAATGATCGCTTTCTTTTTCGGCGTGCGGTTTTCAAAAATTTCTTCCACTCTGGGCAAACCCTGGGTGATGTCAGAGCCGCCGGCCACGCCGCCGGTATGAAAAGTTCTCATCGTGAGCTGCGTACCCGGTTCGCCGATGGATTGGGCGGCAATAATGCCGACTGGAACGCCGACAGCCACGGTTTTGTTCCGCGCCAGATCATAGCCATAGCAATGAGAACAAACTCCCCGAGGCAAACGGCAAGACAAGACCGAGCGGATGCAAGCCTCGTCGATCTCCTTGTCTTTGATCTCGTCGATCGCGGACTCGGTCAAAAGTTCTCCTTTTTTAAAGAGCGTTTTACCCTTGACATCCTTCAAATCTTTGGCCAAATAGCGCCCGCCGATCCTCTTCATTAATGTCTCACCCATTTCTTCGCTCTCCTTCTTGGTGATCACAATGCCTTCCTCGTCGCCGCAATCTTCTTCGGAAACTATCACGTCTTGCGCCACGTCGACCAAGCGCCGGGTCAAATAACCGGCATTGGCGGTGCGCAAAGCCGTATCAGACAAACCTTTGCGGACGCCGTGCGTGGAAATAAAATATTCCAAAACATCAAAACCTTTTTTGAAATTTCCCTTGACCGGCAATTCGATGATGCCGCCGGAAGGCGAAGTCACCAAGCCTTTCATGCCCAGTATCTGCGTCAGCTGCGCCCAGGAGCCGCGGGCGCCGGAATCGATCATCGAATAAACCGAACTTGAAGGCGGCAATTGCTTTTTGCAGATCTCCATGATCTCTTCTTTGACATCGCTCCAAAGTTCGATAGTTTTGCTCGAGCGTTCGGAATCGGTGAGCAAGCCTTCTTCGTATTGGGATTTTATTTCATCAACCTTCTTGTCCGCTTCGGCGATCTTGGTATCCACGTCAGGAAAGTGCGGCAGATCAGACATGCCGAAAGACAAGCCGCTTTTGGTGATCAGTTCGAAAGCGCGGTTCTTCAAGTTATCAACGAACTTCACGGTTTCTTCTTCGCCATAATGATGCAAACAATCCTTGACCACTTGTTTCAAATCGCCTTTCTTGACCACCCTGTTCATGAAGCGCAATTTTTCCGGCAAAACTTCATTGAAGAGGATGCGGCCAACGGTTGTCTTTACCATCTCGCTATTTATTTTTACCTTGATGAAATTCTGCAATTTGATCTGGCCGTATTCATAAGCGTTCTTGGCGTCGGTCTCATTGTAAAAATAATGGAAATCTTTTTCCGCTTTGTCTTCCGGCTTTTCTCCGGTGGAGGTCAAATAATAAGCGCCCCAAACAATATCCTGGTTGGGCGTGACGATCGGATCGCCGGTCGCCGGTTTCAATAAATTATGCGAGGCCAACATCAAATCGCGGGCTTCGGCTTTGGCTTCTTCGGTCAGCGGCACGTGGACGGCCATTTGGTCGCCATCAAAGTCGGCATTAAAAGCGGTGCAAACCAAAGGATGGATCTGAATGGCCTTGCCTTCGATCAAGATCGGTTTGAAAGCCTGGATGCCGAGGCGGTGCAAAGTCGGAGCGCGGTTAAGAAGCACATAAGACTTGTTGACGATGTCTTCCAAAATATCCCAAACTTCATCCGGTCCGGCATCGATATAACGGGAAGCCGAGCGGACATTATGGACTATTTCTTTGCCAATCAATTTACTGATAATAAACGGCTTAAACAATTCCAAGGCCATGCGCTTGGGCAAACCGCACTGGTCCAAATTCAATTTCGGATTGACCACGATGACCGAGCGGCCGGAATAGTCGGTGCGCTTGCCGAGCAAGTTCTGGCGGAATCTTCCTTGCTTGCCCTTGAGCGAATCGGCTAAAGATTTTAATTGGCGTTTCTGGCCAGTCGAAGCGATCGTGGTCTTGGAGGCGCGAGCCGAGTTATCGATCAAAGCATCAACGGCTTCCTGCAACATTCTTTTTTCATTGCGGCAGATGACTTCCGGCGCGGAAAGTTCGATCAATTGCTTCAAGCGATTATTGCGATTAATGACGCGGCGATACAAATCGTTCAAATCCGAAGTGGCAAAGCGTCCGCCTTCGAGCGAAACCATGGGCCTAAGATCCGGCGGAATGACCGGGATAATCGAAAGCACCATCCACTCCGGGCGGATATCGTTCACGCGCAAGCTTTTCAAAAGTTTCAAGCGCTTGATGATCTTTTCCTGCTTGGAATCCACCGCGTGCTCCAATTCTTTTTCCAAACGTTCGATCGTTCTGGTCAAATCGATTTTTTCCAAAATCTTGACGATCGCTTCGGCGCCGATGCCGGCTTCAAAAATATGGCCGTACTTCAGCGACAAGCGCTGATAAATATCTTCGGAGACGACGAGCATCGGTTTCAAATCTTTCAGTTCGCGCTGGGATTCGGCAAAATATTTATTCAAATTATCCAATTTTTCTTCCTTAACCTTGGTCAGCGCGTCAACCTCCTTGCCCAAAGTCAATTCCGCTTCGGCCGCATCCATGCCCTCGTTCATCATCTTACCTTTCTTATTGCGGATCTCCTTGACCTGGTGATTGTATTCGTCGGCGATGCTCTTTTTCTTTTCCTTGAATTCGCCCTTGATCTGCTCGAGCGTGGCGTTCTTCAAATCCATATTCACGTCAGTAATGATGAAGCTCGCGAAATAAACCACCTTTTCCAAAGATTGCATCGACAAATTCAAAAGCAAGCCGATCTTGGAAGCGATGCCGCGCAAAAACCAGATATGCGTGCAGGGCGTTTCCAGTTTGATATGGCCGAAACGCTCGCGCCTTACTATCGAACGCGTGACCTCGACGCCGCACTTATCGCAGACGATTCCTTTGTAGCGGATCTTCTTATATTTTCCGCAATAGCATTCCCAGTCGCGGGAAGGGCCGAAAATACGCTCGCAAAACAAGCCGTCTTTTTCAGCTTTTTGCGTGCGATAGTTAATGGTCTCCGGCCGAGTAACCTCGCCATGCGACCAGGCCAGCATTTCCGCGGGCGACGCCAACTTTAATTTAATGGCATCAAAGTCGGAAGTTTTAATTGGATTCAGCATATGCGTTTATTATTATATAATTTTTTATTTAATAAATTTAATTCGGATGATTCTGAATCGTGTTTCATTGCTACATTGTTACATTGTTACGCAACGTTCTTTCTTGTCATCCTGCCTGCCCGCCTTGGGAGGGAGCGCCGCGCGAAGGATCTGATTAAGTCCCCTCCCGAGAGGGGACTTTTTTACTTATTACTTTTTACTTTTTCCATATCATCCTCAACCCTCCACCCCAATTTATAATTTATAATTCGTAATTTATAATTATTTTGAGGTGGAGTATTTGAGAACGCTATTGTTTTGTCATCCTGAGCCCCTGGCGAAGGATCTACTGTGCAGGAAGTTTGGATTTCTTCGTTAAAAATTTTTAATGAAAAATCACGTGCTTCTCGGACAATAGATCCTTTGTCGTCAGCCGAGGCGGCTTCCTCCTCAGGATGACAAAAATAAAAAATTTCTTCATTTTTACTTCTCTTTGATCATTTCGCCCGCGCTTTTGACCAGGGCGCCGAAAGTCATCAAGAAGATGATGGCCGTCGCGATCCAGCCGAGGAACGGGATCAGACTGACGATCATGTAAGCCAGAACGCCGATCACGATCGGCTGCCACACAGGGATATCGATTTTGGTTTTGTTAAACAGCTTGACGATCAGGAAACCGGCGATCAGCGCCGCAAAAATATGGGCCACCAGCAGCAAGACGGCAAAGATGGCGCCGACAATCAGCGCGGCATAAAAACCAATCAGCGTGGCGAACAATAGGATTATGGCCAGAGGAATCGCAATCAGATATACCAATCCCCAACCCAGATTCGACCAGGGTTTAGACTGAACGCTGTCGGACACTTTCATCACCCAAGACTTTTTAAAATGCATCAATAGCCAAGCCGCGACCATCCAGGCCAAAATTTTGATCAGGAACGCGAACGTCAGGAATCCGGCCATCGATTTCTTGGTCGGTACTTGGGGCTGCCATTCCGTAAAATTGATATTGCCGACCTTGGCTCCCGAATTAACCTCGGCTTTAGCTTTTCCCGAATAATTGATGTTACCCGCCACATCCGCGCCTGAACCGAAAGTAAGCGAACCGCTTTTAACATCCAAACTACCGTCGATCTTGCCGTTAATGATAACATTGCCTCCGGCGATTTTCACATTTCCCTTGACCGGCGCGTCAATCGTGATGCTGCCGCCCGCGATCAACAGATCTCCGTCCACGCTGGATTTGCCCGTCAGATTGATGTTGCCGCCGGCGATAGCCAAATCGCCCTTGACCGGACCGGTGATAAAAATGTTTCCGCCCGCGATTTTCGCGTTGTCGCCAATCGTGCCGCTTAAATTCAGCGTGCCGCCGGCTAAGAGCAGATCTTTTTCCACGTCGCCTGAGACGGTTACAAAACCTCCGGCCGCGGTAAGATCACCGGTCGTAATGCCGTTAACGGTAACATTGCCGCCAACCGCGTAGAGATTCTTGTGGGTTTCTGCCGCGCCAACCAAGACGTTGCCATCTTTGCCCGTGGCGGTGGCAAAATCAGCCGCCATTGCCGAACCTGCTATGCCGAAAAGCAAAACTCCCAGAACCAACCCTTGAATAATTTTTCGCATATTTTTTATAATTATCGCTTGCGCGTTTACGCAAGATGAGAAATTTTTCGACAAAACACACCCCGTCCGCCTTTTGGGCGTCCACCCCTCTAAAATAGAGGGGGCTTTTTTATTTTTTGTCATCCTGAGCGCCGCGCGAAGGATCTATTTTGCAGGAACTCCGAACTTCTTCGACAAAAATTTTTAAAATTATTATACGAACTTCTAGCACAATAGATCCTTCACTCCGCTACGCTCCGTTCAGGATGACAAAAGAAAAAACGTTGCGCAACAATTTAGCAATTTAACAATATAACAATTTATTCCTCTCTCTTCTCTACTCTCTCCGTATCTGTCTCCTTCCCCCATCCCGGCTTGTCGCTCGCTTCGATTCTCCGGTCTTGATTGGAACGGCGGACATCGTCGCGGTCGCGCGGGCCTTCCTCGCCTTCGGAGCGCTTTTCGCCCAAAAGCTGGACGTCGAGGCAAAGGCCTTTTAATTCACGGACCAAAACATTAAATGATTCCGGCACATTAACTTTATTTATTTTTTCGCCTTTGATGATCGATTCATAAGCGGCAGAACGGCCGGGCACATCATCGGATTTGATCGTCAAAATTTCCTGCAAAGTATGCGCCGCGCCATAGCCTTCCAAGGCCCAGACTTCCATTTCTCCGAAACGCTGGCCGCCGAATTGCGCCTTGCCGCCGAGCGGCTGCTGGGTGATCAACGAGTACGGACCGATCGAGCGCTGGTGCATCTTGTCTTCCACCATATGGTTAAGCTTCAAGAGATATTTCATGCCGACGACAACTTTATTTTCATAGGCTTGTCCGGTTTTTCCGTCCAGAAGAGTGATCTTGCCGTCGATCGGCAAACCCGCCTTAGCCAATTCTTCGCGGATCTTTTCTTCGCCGATTCCGTTCAAGGCCGGAGTCGCAACTTTATAGCCAAGTTTTTTGCAGGCAAAACCCAGATGAACTTCCAAAGTCTGGCCCAAGTTCATTCTCGAAATAATGCCCAAAGGCGACAAAATAACGTCGATCGGCGTGCCGTCTTCCATATATGGCATATCTTCGGTGGCAACGACGCGGGAAATAACGCCTTTGTTTCCATAGCGGCCGGCCATCTTGTCGCCGACTTGGATCTTTCTTAAATTGGCGACCGAAACTTGGATCGATTGAATCACGCCCGCGGCTAATTTATCGCCGGCTTCGCGGGAAAAATATTTGATATCGACGACCTTGCCGTGTTCGCCATGTTCCAAATACAAAGAAGAGTCGCGCACGTCTTTGGCCTTTTCGCCAAAAATGACACGGAGCAGCTTTTCTTCCGCCGACAATTCGGTTTCGCCTTTCGGAGTGATCTTGCCGACCAAAATATCGCCGGAAGAAACTTCGGCGCCAATGCGGATCACGCCGCTCTCATCCAAATTTTTCAATTTCTCTTCCGAGATATTAGGAATGTCGTTAGTGATCAATTCCGGACCAAGCTTGGTGTCGCGCACGTCAACCGTATAGTTCTCTATATAGATAGAGGTGAAGATATCATCGCGGACCATTCGCTCGGATACGATCACCGCGTCTTCATAATTGAATCCTTCCCAAACCATGAAAGCGATCAAAACGTTCTTGCCCAAAGCCAATTCGCCCTTATCAATGACCGGGCCGTCGCTCAATACCTGATGTTTATGGACATGGTCGCCCAAATCGACGATCGGTCGCTGATTGATGCAAGTCGAGGCGTTGGAGCGCAAAAATTTGGTCAATTCATAAACTTTATCTTCGCCTTTTTTATTGCGCACGATTATTTTGGCGGCATCGACAAAAGTGACTTCGCCGTCTTCCAGAGCGATGATCACGTGGCCGGAATCGCGGGCGGCTCTTTCTTCCGCGCCGGTGCCGACGATCGGCGATTCGGCCGTCATCAGCGGTACGGCCTGGCGCTGCATGTTCGTGCCCATCAGGGCGCGCTGGCCGTCGTTATGTTCCATGAACGGGATCAAGGAAGTGGCGATGGAAATGATCTGGTTGGCGGCAACGCCGAAGAGATCGACGTTTTTTACTTCATCGGTGGTCGGATTGCCGTATTTTCTCACTTCGCAAGTGGCCACCAGAAAATGGCCGTTCTCATCGATCGGCGTGGTCGCGGCGGTGGAAATGAATTTTTCTTCTTCAAAAGCGTCCAGATAAACGATCTCATCAGTCACGACCGGCACCACCGGGATTAAAACCTTAGCGTTGACTTTATCTTTGATATGCTTAGCCGCTTCATGAGTGATCTTTTCGCCGGCCTTGATGATTACCTTGCCTTTTTTATTAGCCGGCACTTCAGACATCAAAATATGTTTTTTGCCGAGCGGCAATTCCGCGTCTTTTATTTCATAAACGTCTTCGCGGGTGATCTTGCCCGGAAGTTCTTTATTATTAATTTCCAAATCATGCCAGACCTGGCGATACGGCGCTTCCAAAAAACCGTAAGAATTCAAACGGGCGAAACTGGCCAAGTGGCCGACCAAACCGATATTCGGGCCTTCGGGAGTGGCAATCGGACAAATGCGGCCATAGTGAGTGGTGTGCACGTCGCGCACGTCAAATCCGGCGCGCTCGCGGGTCAAACCGCCCGGACCCATCGCCGACAATCTTCTTTTATGTTCAAGCTCGGCCAGCGGATTGGTCTGGTCCATAAATTGGGACAATTGCGAAGACATGAAGAATTCCTTGACAACCGAAATAACCGGACGAGCATTGATCAGCTTGTTCGGGGTTAAAGTATGGATATCAGCGGTGGACATCCGGTCTTTGACGATGCGCTCCATTCTGGCCAGACCGACGCGGAAACGATTCTGGATCAATTCGCCGATCGCTCTGACGCGGCGATTGGACAAGTGATCAATATCGTCTTCCGGTTCCTGAGTAATATTCAAACGGATGACTTCGCGGACGATGTTCACCAGATCTTCCTTGCGCAAGACGCGGGTTTCCTTATTGACCGGCAAACCTTCGCCGAAACGGCGGTTCAATTTATAGCGGCCGACGCGGCCAAAATCGTAGCGGTCAAAACGGAAGAACATCGAATAGATCAAAGACTTGGCGTTTTCCGGATTGGCCAGGTCGCCGGGACGGATCTTTTTGTAAACTTCTTCCAAACCTTCTTCTTCGTTATGCGCCGCATCTTTGGCGATCGTCGCTTCGATAAAAGTCTGCTCCTCCTCGCCGCGGCGGACAATATCGATATCCTTGAACAAATTTATCAGCGATTCATCAGTCGCGTAGCCAAAAGCCCTCAATAAAGAAGTGAAAGCGACTTTTCTTTTGCGGTCGATGCGCACCCAGATGACTTTATTAACGTCAGTTTCGATTTCCAGCCAGGCGCCGCGATTCGGGATGATCTTCGCGCCATAATATTTCTTGCCCTTGATGAATTCCGCGGAAAAAATAACGCCGGCGGAACGGATCAATTGCGAAACCACGACTCTTTCAATGCCATTGACGATGAACGTGCCGTTCTGGGTCATTAACGGAAAATCGCCCAAGAAAACTTCCTGCGCCGTGGTTTCCTTGGTGCGCTTGTTGACCAGGCGGGTTTTCACCCGCAACGGCGCTTCGTAAGTGATATTCTTGGCGCGCGATTGCTTTTCGTCGAATTTCGGCTCGTCCAGATAATATTCTTCGAAATAAAGTTCCAAGTCGCGGCCGATGAAATCAGTGATCGGCGAAATCTCATCGAACAGTTCGGCCAAACCTTCTTTGGCGAACCATTTATAAGAATCCAGCTGCATCTCGATCAGATTCGGCATTTCCAGCACGCCCTTGCCGTGAGTGAAGAGGCGGCGGCCGGTACCGGTGACGATAAATTCCTTAGGAACATTTTTGGTAGACATAAATATAATTAATAATTTTTATAATAATTATTTTTAAATTTTTTGATAAATGTCTATTTTTTGAGCACGAGTGAAGACCGGGAAAAAAATATTCAAAAATATTTTTACCGCTAAACGACAAAAAAACCTCAAAGCCCGCTCTGGTAGGTTTGAGTTTTTATAAACTGTTAAATTAAATTGGTTAAATAGATCACCTTCGAAGACGTTCCAGCGTCGGGAAAAACGCCAGAAGTGCTTTTAAAGTGAATAAAAATGAGCCCCTGGCTCAAAAGAAGAATCTGAACTTATGTGCCTTATGTTAGCAAGTAACTATTACCCTGTCAAGCGTTTTCCAATGGCTAATTAGCGATATCTGTCAAATTTATCTAACTTTAGAATAAAAATAGGTTTTTTTGATTGACAAAATGGAAAATTATTATCACTTGACAACAGGTTATGCACAGATTAGTTGATTAGTTAATCAGGTACTTAGTTGAAAAGTAGATGGGTTCGAAAAATTTTGTCCCCTCCTCGCCTGTCCCGCAAAGCGATAGCGTGCGGGAGGAGGGGTGGCCGCGCCGCGCGGACGGGGTGTGTTAAAAGTCCCCTCCTCGGGAGGGGTGGCAGTCCGCCGCCTTGTCCGCCTCGGGCGGAGGACTGACGGGGTGGGTCTATTCCCGACAATATTATAAAAATTTATTTATTCCACTTTTTTTTAAAAAAAAATACTTACCAACTAACTCCTTGACGACTATTAATGTTCGCACAATTTGCCCAATAACAATTATTTTTGTCACAATAATCACCGGAACGTTCATTCTTTTCATTTGAAGCTAATTTTCTGAACGTCTTCACGTCAGCGCCCTTTAACACAGAGGCGCCGCAATATACGTTATTTTTATCTATGGAAATATAATCATCAAAAATTTTAAAACTTTTAACATCAACACCTTGAATTTTAGAAATCTGAACGGGCTTATCTGGCGAAGTGACGACGTAATAAACGTTATTTTTATCCTTAGAATATATAAAATCTATAATTTTAAACGAAGCAGGATCTGCCCCTAAAATTATAAGTCCCATATAGTAAGCATTGTTTTTGTCCTTTGCGTAATGAAAATCTTCAGCAGCTTGACCATATTCCGTGTGTTTATACTTAATTGTTTCAAAAGTTTCAGAATCAGCTCCGGACACATTAACAAGAACGCCTGCAATTCGGAGCGGCAAAACCGGGGGAAGAGATAAAATTTTATCACCATCCTTAAAATACGTACAATTATAATTTTTAAAGGTTTCTGGATTAACATGCTCCCATTCAACATTCGGGTAAGTTGTACTAGCCAAATAAACACCATTCTTATCTTTAACAACACCGCTCCAAAAAGCAGTGTCGCGACCACATATCAATTCAAATGTCTCCACATCAAACTTGCCGAAATTGAAGCTAATGGTTTCACTGCCCGGACAAATATTTTTCCATAAAGCCCGGCAATTCTCTGTATCATAACAAAATCTTTCGTTCCAAGCATTTAGATTTGTATTGCAAGTACTAGTTTCTAAGTCTCTATAAAAATCATGGCCAGTCTCTACGGTTTTATTTGCAGTATCTTTCTTGTCGACACTTTGTTTAGCACTCGGCAATTTGACTGAACAAGCAGACAAAACGGTTATGCCGACTAACAGCAAAACAAAACTGATAACAAGTAATACTATTTTTTTCATAATTTTATTTATTACCTCTAACCATATTTATCTCTTCTCTCGCCACCGTCCGGTCGTCCCACGGGATTTTTTCGCCGTTGGCCATCATCATTAATTGCTCGCTCCCCTTACCCGAAATCAAAATCAAATCACCTTCTTCGGCAATTTCGATTGCCTTGCGGATCGCGGCGCGGCGATCAGGGATTTTAAATAAATCGAAATTTAATTTTTTTCCTTCCTTCTCCGCTCCGATCGCAATCTGCTCGATAATCAATAACGGATCATCGTCATAAGGATCTTCGTTGGTGATAATTACGTAGTCAGCGCGCTTGCCAACTAACAATCCCAATTTTGGCCGACGCGCCACATCGCGTCCCCCGCCGGCCGAACCCAAAACATTAATAATCCGATTGTGCGGAAATTTTTCAATCGTATCGTAAAGCTTGGCTAAAGAATTCGGTTCGAAGGCATAGTCAACAATAACAGTAAAGGACTGGCCCTCATCGATCTTTTCCATCCGGCCGGCCACGCCTTTGACGCTTTTTAATCCCTCTTTTATCTCATTGATATCTTTTACTGCCAGCCGCGCCACGCAAGCGGCGGCCATCGCATTGGCGGCATTAAATTCACCCAATAATGACAGCTGAATTTTTTCGCCAAAGGCCTGGAAGGAAACGCCTTCCGTTTCGGTTTTTATTTCGCTGTAATATTCAATCTGTAAATTTTCAGGCAAGTCTAATTCCCCTCTCGAGAGGGGTGCCGAGCCCGGCGAGGCGGGGTGTGTTAAAGAATCGACCATCTTAAATCCGATTTTTTCTTCCGCCCAGAAGGAAAGAAAATACGGCGCGTTCTCATCATCAAGATTAGCGACCACGGTTTTTTTGATCCGTTTCAAATCGGTTTTTTGCAGACAGCTGGCCTGGTTGCAGATTTTAAAAATATCATCAACATATTTTATCTTGCAGTCTTTCAAATGCTCGAATAATTTTCCCTTGGCTTTCTTGTAATTCTCAAAACCGCCGTGCGATTCGATGTGCTCGGGATATAAACCGGTAAAGATCAACCAGTCATAATTAATAAATTTGTGGCGGTATTGGCGGATGCCTTCGGAAGTCGTTTCCACAATCGCGAACTGGCAGCCGTTCTTGACCATCTTCGCCAGCAAACCTTGCAGAAAAAATCGGCCGACCATGGTCATTCGCTTGTCATTCAACCATTCTTTTTTACCGTCATCAAAAACTGCCGTGGAAGATAAGCCAACTTTAAATCCGCACTCTTTCAAAGTTCTTAACAATAAATAAGCTGTGGTGGTTTTGCCGATCGTCCCGGTAATACCGATCACCACCATTTTTTCCGACGGAAAACCGGCAAACAAAGCCGAACTCCAGCTTAATAAATAATGATACGGCGACTGAAGCGCCTTGAAAATCTTTTTCGGGATCAATTTCTTGATGAATGAGAATATTTTATCCATTTAATTCAATGTTTATGTTAATAATTTTATTCTATCATAGAAAAAAAATTTTCGCATCAACGCTAAATTAATTAATAAAACCGGCCTTCCGCTACTATTGACATATTGACTTATTTATGCTATTATTAATGAACTGCTCATTAAAACAATATAAATTTACATTCGCATAAAAACGTTGTTTTTTCAATCACAAATACACACTTCACCTCATTGAAAGGCGGCCGTTATGTCCAAGCGAATAGTAATTGTTGCGCGTCATGGAGAAAAGGGAACCGGAGACAAAAAGGATTCGCTAACAGCGAAGGGCGCAATGCAGATTTATGGCCTGGCAGAGCTTCTGGAAAGACGTTACGGTCGCATAGGAAAAATCGCATACAGCGGCGCGAACAGAACCAGACAGTGCTCGGCTATCGCGGCAATAGCGATGGGATTCTGGAACCCAACCATTTCCCTCAATCCCCTCTTTCATTTCGAAGTTCCTTTTGAGACCGTTTTCAAAAGCCAAATGGATCCGTATCTGGCTGAATGTGAAGCGATCAAGACTGCCGGCGGGACAATGAAGGAAGCGCTGGAAATCAGCGAATACACGCGTGTTGCAAGGAAACAAATCGCCCAAGCGATCATTGAATACGCGGCAAGCGCAGATCCGGCCATCGACCCAGTTATTCTGGCCTTCAGCCACGGCTCTTATGCAGAGTTCGCAATCCCTGAGCATCAACTCAGCGACTTTCCCTCTCTGATGCAGATGGGATCAGCAATCGCATATGAGGTAGAGAACGGCATTATCACTAACGCCACCTTCATCATCCCCGCCGTCGCCTAACACGACGCACAAGCAAACACACCAGAGCCCGACTTCTTAGGAAGCCGGGCTCATTTTTTTATAAAACCTTTTTTTACAATCTATTCCTTATTGGAAAATTTTTCATCAAACTCTTGCCGCTCCTTGATTATCTCCTCGATTAAATTCCGGTCCAGCTCGACGCTTTCCTGCCTGTCCCCTATTTTATAATTAACGATTATTTTTTGCTCCGGTCCGCGATTGATTATCTCGACGCGGATGCTTTCCGTTTCCTTGGAGCCGTTGCCCAGACCTTTTTGGAATTCTCTTCTTTTCTCCACGCCGAATTTTTTCTCCAAGACTTTGGCGACAAAACATTCAAAAATGCCCTGGTGAGTAGCAAGATATCTTTCCAGCTGATTCCCGAATTTTTCATACTTATCGGTTCGCGCGGCAAGCCGATTAAAATTATTTCCGACTTGGGCGTAGCGGTCGATAATTTCGGCAACATTACCGGCTTGACGCAAATAAGTCGAGGATGTCTTGTCCCCTAGTTCCAGCGCGCGCTGATCACTTTTTTCAAAGATATTTTCCAAATACTCCCCTTTCTTAAAAGCATCCATCGCCTCCACGCCGGCTGGTCCGCTTAAATCAAAATTTAACCGATCATCGACAATAACTTTTTTCCCATATTTCTGCTCTTGGGCGATCATCGCTTCTATTTCCTCCAAAGACTGATAAGGGTTGATATGCTCGGGAAGCATCGAGCGCAGAGCAGTTTCATGAGTTCTCTTCCGTGAACTTCCCCAAGCCAAAGACACTTCGGGCTGGGCTTGCAGCCTTTCGCCTTTCAGATTCGCCAAATCCCGGCCCGCTTGCGATAACCTGATTTCCGCATCCGGTTTTTCCGGAGCTTTTTCCTTAATGCTATGGCGCATAATTTCTAAAACTACTCTGGTCTCGACCTGCCTTTCTCCTTCAAAATTGATTCCTTCGCCGTTTTGTTTGAACATAAATTTACTATTAAAATTATAACTATTTTATTATTTCCACAATCCCCCGATTAGCATCAACAATAACCACGTCCCCGTCGCGCAAAACTTTCGTGGCGATCTTGGTGCCGATGACGCAGGGCTTTTTCATTTCCCGGGCAATGATGGCCGCGTGGCAGGTAACCCCTCCTTCATCGGTGACAAAGGCGGCGGCCAGCTTCATGGCCGGAACAAAATCCGGCGTAGTCATGAAAGAAACGATAACTTCGCCTTTTTTAAATTCATTAATCTGATCCTTTCTTCTTAAAATTCTGACCACACCCCTGACATTGCCGCCAAAACCGGTTTGGCCCTTGATGATTTTCAGATTCTTATCAACTTTATCGATTTTAATAATATAATTTTTATTCTTTCGGGCAAATTCTTTCAAGCTGATCAGCGCGGCATATTTTTCTCCGACCACGACCATATTCTTGCGCCGCCGCGCTAATTTTTTAAGCGAGGGCGGTTTTGAAATCTCCCGGCGCAAAATCAAATTTTCATAGCCTTTTAATTCCGGATGCAAATAGATCAAGCTATTCCGGATCAATCGATCGCTTTTTTCGAAATAAACGTCGGTTTCACGCACCGCTAAAGCCAGCTTTCGTAAATTTTTCGGCGTCCGCTCGTCCACGGCCGATAAATAATAAATTGTAAAAACCAAAACATCTTCAAAAAATCTATCTACATAGCTTTTCAACGCCGCGGAACTCTTCAACGCCGATTTTTGCCATTGTTTTTCAAAATATTTTAAATTTTTTTGATGCCGCTTAATAAAGCCCACTAAAAAATTCTTATCTTTTTTATTGATGGCAAGCAATTTGTCAGTCGCCTCTTTCAGCGCTTCGGGACTTTCCCAAATCTCCACCGCCCCATCATTAATATAATCAAACATCGGCGGATTAATCGGTTTTTTAATACCCAAAAATTTCCGCGGCGCCTTAGCCAATGCCTCATACCAGCCTTGCTGCGTAACCAAAGCCGAATCGCGCGTTAAACTTTTTTCAAAATGTATTTTTTTCATAATTCTATGTTCTTTTAATTATCCTTACCCAGCCATGATTAGCATTCACTTCGACTTGGTCGCCATCATGCAAAACTTTGGTAGCGATCTTCGTGCCGATGATGCAGGGAATCCCCAGCTCGCGGGAAACGATTGCCGCATGGCAAGTTACTCCGCCTTCGTCAGTGACGATCGCCGCGGCCTTTTTCATCGCCGGAATATAATCGGGCCGGGTCATTACGGCAACCAATATATCTCCCTTATTTATTTTGCCAATCTCTTTGGCGCTTTTCAATATTTTTACCGGGCCAGTTGCTTTGCCGGTGGAGGCGGACAAGCCGCGGAAATCATCGACCGCCGTCAGCTTGATACTACCCAAGATCACTTTCTTCACCTGATCGGCTTCCCGACCGCTCAATATTTCAAACCCTTCTTTATCAAAATAAATCACGCTGTTCTTTTCTCTGGCCTTTAAAAATTTCTTATTAGGTTTAGCTTGAAAAATTCGTGAAAGCTCCGGCGGAGTAAAATATTTTATATCCGCCAAAGAAATGTCGATGCGGCGGCAAATCTCCGCCAAGATCAAACTGAAATAATGAATCGTCCAATAAGTTGATTTTTTGCGCTCATCCTGCCAATAAGTGAAATCCTCGGAAATTTTCAATAAATCTTTCAACTCGCCTTTTATTTTTAAAATTTTCATCAGCCGGCTTTTGTTTTTCTTGTTTTTCGCGGGCAATTCTTCGATCCGTTTAATTTCCTGGCTTAAATCTAGTTTAGCCGCTAATAATTTCTCGACCTCCTGCTTAAAATGATTGACGCTTAAGACATAGGAATCAACGTAATTATTTCGGGTCCAAAAATACTTTTTCTGATATGCCTTTAATAATTCACCGGCATTTTTCCGGTATTTTTTTATCTGCCAAGCCATCTTCATCAACTCGACCTCGGCCTCATTGATAAAAGAGAGATGCGTCGGCGCCGTCAGCGCGGAAAAAACTTCAGTGAACCTTTCTCTATCTTTTATTTTAGATTTATCATAAATTTTCCTGATCTGGTCGGCGATCAATTGATCGGTGCCCAAAGCAAAACCGTCGATCAAAGAACTGGAGCTGAAACGATTATAGGAAATTTGCGCAAAATCGTCATGCAGCTTGATCAATTCTTGATCGCTTAATTTTTTCAGATTAGTTTTTTCAACCGCTAAACATTTGTCATCAAACAAATCTTCATCTTTTTTCCAGAGCTTGATGAAATCGGCGCTTAAATTGGGATTTTTCTTGGCTGCTTTGATGATCGAGGTATAGACTTTTTTGATATCTTCCATTTCAATATACCAGTCAGCCTTGCCCTGATCGAAAAAACAATAATGAACGGTAAAATCGCCGCCCATTTTTCTCTTGGTGTGCGTATCGATCTCGGCCGCGCCGATGAAATACATAAAATACGGCGAGCCGTCGAACCGCTGATGGTACCATTCTTTGCCCTGCCATTTTTTCAATTTTCTCTTGATCAACCCCTTAACGTACTTCATATATTTTATGATTTGATTATTTTTACAACCCCCTTATCCGCATCGACTTCCACCAGGTCGCCGTCGCGCAAAACTTTGGTGGCGATTTTGGTGCTCATCACCGCCGGAATTTTAAATTCCCGGGCAATGACCGCGACGTGGGACAAAATCCCGCCTTCATCGGTAATTATCGCCAAAAATTTCCGCAACAGCGGAGTGTCTTGCGGCCGGGTGATATTGGTCACCAAAATCTGTCCCGGCTTGACGCTTTTGACGCCATGAAAAGATTTATAGACCCGGCCCCTGACTTTTCCGGGATAAGCAGTCGTGCCTTTGATAAGATTAACCTTAAAATTGTCAGGCCAAAAATGCCGGCGCAGAACGGCAATATCTCTTTGGTCACTTCCCGACATATCCTCATTATTATAAAACAAATAAACATACCCTGATCTCCTTTTCGCCAACTCCGCTAATTTTATTCGCGACAATTTTTTTGCTTTCAGGAATGTTTGAAATTCTTTCAAGGTTAAATATCTTAATAAATCTCCGTCAAAACTCAAAACTTTTCCGATTTGATCAACGCCTTTGATGATCAGCGGCTCAATTTCCGGATAAATAAGGTTAGCGACCGCGTCCCTGTCTTTGGCGATCGAATCGGCCAGCTTGCCCATTTTTTTCGCTCGCTCCGGATCATCTTTAACATATCTCATGATCGAATTGTAAAAGCCGATCGAGCAGAGAACTTCCGGGTAAACCTTCGTTATCATTTCCAGAGTTTTAAAATAATCTTTTTTTCTCTTTTCCCTGACAATGGCGAGTTTATTTTTCCGGAAGCGGATTTTAAATTTATTATTTAAGCCGGCTAAAGCGGAAATTTTCACCTTCCGGTTGAATAATTTCCCCACTTTATTTTCATTAATTAAAAAATTCACCCGATTGCTTTCGCCGATACTGCCGATCGTTCCGTAAGAATAGCCGGCCATTTCTTGAAGAAGTTTGGTGTAGCCCAAAAACAGGCAGCTAACCGAAAATAGCGGCAGTTTTCTGGAACTGGCGTGAACCAATCCCGCAGCTTGAATGATTTTTAGATATTTATTCATCTTTAATTATTTAATTTGATGACGACGCCACGCTCCGCGTCGACCTCCACCAAATCGCCGTCGCGCAGAACTTTGGTGGCGATTTTCGTACCGATAATGCAGGGCTTTTTCAGTTCACGGGAGACGATCGCGGCATGAGCCGTGATTCCGCCTTTGTCGGTGATGATCGCTCCGCATTTTTTCATGGCCGGCAAAAGATTGGGGTTGGTGGCCGGTGAAACCAAAATATCGCCGTCTTCGACTTTTGCCATATCGGCGGAGTTGATGACCAATTTAACTATGCCTCTTACCTTGCCGCGATAAGCGCACTCGCCTTTGAATTCCCCGACTCCCGTAATCTTTTTTTCCGGCATCACATATTTTTTTACAAAAGCTTTGGCTGGTTGGCCGACGTATAATTTTAATTTTTTATCGCCCACCCATATTACCGAATATTTGATCCTTTCATTCAATTCTCCTTCGCTATATTTCCTTTCCACCAGCGCGCGCCTCATTTCATCGGGCATTATATGCTTAACCTGGATCGGAGTAAGCAAAAGCCGGCGGCCGATCTCGCGGATAAGCTTATCCAAATGATAATGAGATTGGTACAAAACGTCTTTGCGGTAATCTTTGGCATACATCACTTCTCTGGCCAAATTAAATAAAAAATAATAATCTTTATCCTTATCCAATCCAAATTCTTTGATAATTTTATGGCGCTGGGCTTCAAGCTCGATTTTCTGCCGCTCCATCTCTTCCAGTCGGGCGGTAAAATCAAAATTCTCGCCAAGCATCCCGTTTAATCGGCCGGAAAAATATTTTTTATCCCAAGCCGGGCCGTCATAGCCGAAAGGGATATAACAATATTTTTGATAGTGCCGATTCAATTCCGGCTCGATCGATTTAACTCCTTTTTCTTTTGCCTTAAGCCCCAGGCGCAACAGCCCGATCTCTTCTTTAACTCTGGCCGAATCCTTGATAGGAGTGATAAGAATGTTCAAATAATTTTCCAATCGGCCTTGGTGATTTTTGATTTTTCCGGCTAAATATTTTTTTAATAAATTCGTAAAATAATATTCTGTTCCTTCCAGGGCATTAGGAAACCAGCCGTAAGCGTAGGTTGTTACGTATTTTTTCCGATAGATTAAATATAGTTTTAATAGCTCTCGATCGGTTTTTTTAGCAAGCTCGGCCCGATAAACTCCCTGGGTAAACTTTATCAAATCGGCGCAATGAATATAAATATCGGCGGTGGCTCTTTCGGACCATCCGCTATCAGCCAAAACTTTTTTTACGGTCCCCGGCGCGATAAAATTAAACCTGGCCGGGTCAATCGCCACCCGATTGGTGCGATCGGCAAATTCCTGAATCTGGCCGGTCTTGGCCCAGGGATAAAGCTTCTTTAATTTAAAAGCGAACATTTCGCCCAAAAGGCAAAACGGCCAAAGACAAACTTCCGGGTTAACTACGGAAAATTTAAACTTCCTTTTCATTTTACTTGAGTTTAGACTCTCTTAAAAACCATCAAATATAAATATTTGAAAAATCGATGCGGCCGGTCATGAAATTTTTCAACTAATTCAAACCCTTGCCGTTCAACTAACTTAATAAACTTATTTTCCGGATAAACCGTATTGATAACTTTGTTGCGAAACAAATTTATTCGGTCATATTCCTTCTTGCTCAAAACGGATTGCTGGCATAGACCATCTATCATCTTAAAAGCCTTAGCGTTATCGCTTTGGAAAGTTTTGCTATTATAAACTTGCTTTTTATAAACCAAATATCTCAATTCCATATACATATCAACCCAGCTTAATTTCTTTTTACGGAAATCTTCAACGACCATTTTGGCATTTTTATAAGTTTTAAACTTCGCCGTAAAAACAACTTGGCGCAACACCAAATAACCGCCCACGGGCAGCAGGCTGGAACAAACTTTGATTAACTTTTCGTTTTCTCTTCTCGCGGCTAAATTATTTAACGCTCCATCCCCCATGATTACGCCAAAACTTTTGGCGGGAAAATCCATGGTCAGCCAATTGCCAATAACCTTTTTGTCCAAGGGGTTATTTTTTTTCTCCATCAATCCTGAAAATTTTTTCATCATCGTTCGGCTAACGTCAACGGCCACGCTCTCAAGACCGGCCGCGATCGCGCCATCTCTTAATTCCGGCGTTGCTCCCAAAGTCAAAGCTCTCTTGGGCAAAGTTCTATCTTTTGCCGCGCGAGCCAGATATTTCTGATAAACCGCCAATTCATTTCCCGAGGGCGCGAAAGGCGGGATGCGGTTTTTCTTTTTTCCTCTTTTGGCGGCTATTTTCCAGCCTTGAATTTTTGACATAATTATTTTTTAGCCCGGCCGAAGAAAAAAAGCATCGTGTCTTTAGAAAAATTAAAGTCACTGGTGCCTTCGACCGCAATTAATTCAAAATATTTTTTAAACATCTCTTCAAAGATCGGGCGGGAAACAAAAGTATGTTTGATCTTCCCGCGCAGGTTTCCCAGATCATTATAAAGCTTATCATCCAGCCGGCCTTGTTGATGCGCCGCGTCAATTTCTTCATAAAATTTACCCATCTCATAAGCAAATTCGCCGCTCTTGGCCTTGGCGGAAATATCGCTATAGAGGCGCAAATCAATATAAGCGTCAAACCAATGAATATTGCCGGCGGCATAACCCTGATCAATCTCTTCGACTTTTTCAATCTCTCTTTGCGGGTTAAAAATTACTTCCCGCAAAATTACACAACCACCCTTCTTTAATAACCTATTTATTTCGGCAAAAAATTTATCATGGTCCTTGAAAGCGATGTTATTTTCCACGCCGTCGCCGAGAATCAAATCAAAAGAATCGCCGGGTAAGCCGCTTTGGAGCCAATCGCCGACGACGATCTTTTCCTTGGGGCTATTGGCATATTCCATCAACGGCGCGGTCTTGGTTATCATATCCGGACTGATATCGATCATGGTCAAATCTCCGCCTCTTTTAAAGACCATGTCCCGCGTCTCGGGGGTAACGCCAAAAACGCAGGCTTGAAAATTTTTCTTGCCCGCAAGCGCTTGGTCCAAAAGCTCCTCATATTTTTTTAAGATTCCCGGGCCGGCCGAAGGCGCGGCCATATACTTGCTCCGGCTCTTCGTCCTCTGATCGGCCGTTTTGTCCCTCCATTCTTCTTTTTTTATTTCAGAATGCGTTTTCATAAAATAATATTATTTTTTAACTTGGCAGGACCAGATCGGTACGATCTTGGCCGCTTCCGGCCAAAAAACGTCAGTAAAAAAACCTTTTTCTTTGATAGTAAAATAACGGGAAACTAATTTTGCGACATCTTTTTCAAGATCGGCCACCCAGGCTTTTTTCATCGGTTTCCAGGTTTCCCACATAAAATTCAAAATATATTCCATCTTGGGATTAGGGTGGACGAATTTATTTTTTTGCCAATATTTTTTTATTCCCCTGTTGAGGGTTGCCATATTTAGCAGCTTATTCTTGGCGTTGGGAATGATCAAATATGAAGCATAGAGCATTTCCATGGCCGAATTATCATGTTTCGGTAAATTTTTTTCACATTCCTCCAAAAATTTTTCTATAGTAATTGGTTTATATTTATCAGGCAAAACATAAAAACGGCTCACAAAATAACCGCCCGGCTTAAGCATCCGGGCTACGCCGCGCAAAAGATCATTTTGTTTCTCTCTGGGGATATTGGCTAAAACAATATCGCCGACAATTACGTCGAAATAACCAGCGGCTAAAGGATTATCAATCCAGTCGCTGATCACTATTTTTTCTTTGGCCTCTTTATATTTCCTTAAACCGTTCATTGCCTTGACCATCACCTCGATCGCGTCAATAATGGTTACCTCGCATTTCAATTCATAAAGCAAGTCGCGCAATTCCGGAGTCGCGCCCATAACCAAAGCTCTTGGTTTCTTCTTTCCCCTGACCGCTTGTTTAATAAATTTTTTATACGCCGCCAAATCGCCTTTGGTGGGGCGGCCGGGGTTAGTGTTATATTTTTCCCAGCGCTCGGCCATCAATTGCCACGGTTCTTTGTAAATCAATTTTTGTTTAGCCATATTTTTTATTCCAATGCTTTTTTCAAACTCGCCGCCACTGTCTCGGCCTCGCCGCCAATTTCGATTCCGGCCGAGATGCGCACGGTTTTTTCCGACAAAGGCGTTAACCAAGTTTCATTATGGCCAAAACCCACGCCGATCTTGATTTTTCCTTGCGCATTGGCAAAAGCGCGGCGGGCAAATTCGTCAGCCGAAATATCTTTCAATTCGAGATAAAAAACCGTAACGATCCCTTGCGGCGCAAAACTGTCAGCCAATTCTTTGTCCGGATGTCCGGCCAAATTCGGATGATAAGCGATCGCTTTGCCGGTATCGTTCAATTCCTTGGCCAAACCCAAAGCGTTCTTGGCATGCAAATCCATCCGCTCTTTCATTATTGCCAAAGAATCGGGAGGAATTTCTTTTAAGCTGGAAGGTTGCAAATAGGTTCCCAATCTGGTTCTTTCTTTCTTGATTGCCTTGATCTTCTCCGGATTTTTGGAATAGGCCAGACCCATCGTGATCTTATCAGCGCCGGATTGATAGTGCTTGGTGCCGCTTTCCACGACTACCATATTAGTGACCATCTCGCCCTTGGTCTCGCCCAGCGCGTCATAAAGTTTGGCGGAAGGCAAAGTATTATCAATGATCAAGTTTAACCGGTCGCGCTCATTGTTGCCCACGTATTTAACCATATCCGCCAGATCTTTGATGATTTCTTTTCTCTCCCCGGGGATTTTGCCTTCGACTTTTCTTACTGCTTCGCGCAAGCAAAAATAATTACTGGTCTCTTGAAATTCATTAATCGCCGCCAAAATGATTTTTTTTTCTTCTTCTCCCAGGTCGGCGTATTTGTCCGAAAATTTTGCCGTCGCCAATCTTTTGTCCAAAAGCGCGGCGGGCGTATTTTCAGTTTGGTATTTTTTATTCGCTGCTTCGGCGGCCGGAATTATTTTTCCCAGATCAGCCATTCTCATTTCTTTGGCATTGGCCACGCTTTCCAAAATTATCGCGCTCGGCTGCAACTCCTCGATTTTTTTGATGATTCCCGCCGTATCTTCCGGTTTGATGATCTCGACTTTAACGCCCCGTTTTTTCAAGTCTTCGAATAAACCGGCGGTAGCGCTATAAACTTTATCACTGGCTAAAACTACTTCACCGGCCCGCAATTCTTCCGCCTCGATGGCGGTATGGATCGCCGCCATGCCGGCATTAAAAACCGCCGCGTCAGCGGCCCCGGTTTCCGCCGCGATCTCTTTTTCAAATTCTCTTAATTCTCCATAGCCGGAACGCGCGTAAACATCAGCACCTTGCCCGGCGCGATGTTTGGCAAATTCTTCGTTCCATGATTCCGGACTATGCGGCGTGGAAATTTTCTCCGACATATATTTAAAATTAAAAATTACTTTTTCTTCAAGGAAAAAACCGGGATGACGAATTCTTCATATAAACTGAAATAAGGCGCGCTTTTCAAATCCGGGTTTTGCTGGCGGGAAATGATCTGAAAATATTTTTCCATCAATTCCCGATAACCTTTCTCCGCCATTATTCCCCATTCCTTGTCATCTTTTAACATTTTCCCCAGAAACGGGCCGTTCAATAATCGCGCCACTTTTTTTGCCGGATGGACATATTTATCCTGTTGCGGATCAAAATACTTCTCTAAATATTTTCGCGCCGCCGCCATCGAGCGGGATTCGGCATTAAAATGCAGCGTCATGAATAAAACACCCTCAGCTTTTTCGTCGTTGTATTCGATAAACAAATCAAGTAATTCGTCCGCCGGGAGTTTAATGATTTTTTCCGGGGCAACGGAAAAACGCGTGACGAAAATCCCATCTTTATTTAAAAGTTCGCTAACGCGGCGCAAGAATTTATCCAAGTCCGGCGAATTGCTGAAAACCCCATCGCCCATGATCAAATCAAAAAAATTGTCAGCCAAAGGCAAAGTCGCCCAATCTGACAAAATAAAAACTTCACCCGGGATTTTACGGCTTAAAAGCGAATTCATCGCCAGATACATTTCCAGGTTGATATCCGCGCAAACCAAATAAACGCGCCCGGCATATTCTCCGGCCAGATCGCGCAATTCCGGCGTCGAGCCTAACACCAAAACATTGATTTTTTCCTTGACTTTTAATTTTTCCTCGAAGGCCTGGCGGTAAAAAACCAAATCACCAGCGCCCGGCCGGGCCGGCCAGGTATTTTTTTTCCAATAGGCTGCGACGTTTTTCCAAGCCAGAGAAATATGATCTTTTGCCATAGAATTATTTACTTAATAAATAGAACGGCGAATGCTCGGCGAAATCGTAATCAGATGAATAAAGAATTTTCCTGATCTTAAAATATTTTTTCATCATTCTCTCGCCTTTCTTTTGAGCGAGATAAGTCCAAAATTTCTCTTTGACCATCCACCAAGATTTGCAGAAATATCTGAAAACTTTTTGTTCTGTCTTGCTTAAGCTCGAAATTTTATCTTGCAAAGCTCTGATTTCCTGGTCATAAATTAAGAGCGTCGCCTTTTCGTTCGTGAGAGAAGAATTTAACAGAAGATTATTGGCAAAAAATCCCGCCGCTACCCGCACGCTTAATTTTCCTTGCGCCACGCGCTTGGCCTGTTTCTTCAATTCTTTCTCCGGTCCCCGAGACGCTTGCTTTTCGGCGCGAGTAAGATTTCGGGTGATAAAATAGCCGTCTGATTTTAATATTTTTTTGGCTTGGGAAAAAAATTCGCTTTCATGGCCGCCGATATTACCCAAAAGATAGTCGCCGATGCAAACATCAACGCTGCCGGGTTTGATCACTTTGGCGGCCACGATCCAATTTCCCTCGACAAATTTTTCTCTGTTATTTTTTTTCTTAACCATTGAAGTCATGGCAATAAACATGTCTTTGGTCATTTCCAAACATGATACTTTCGCGCCTTGTTTTTGGCTGTACCGCGAGAGTAGGTCCCGAATTTCCGGCGTGGAACCGTAAACAACGATAACCGCGTTCTTCTTGCCTTGAAGGGCGATTTTAAGAAATTTATCGTAATTTTTCAGATCTTCCCGGCTGGGTCGGCCGGGAGAGGAAAGCAAGCGCCAAAGCTTAGACATTGTTTGCCACTTTTCGCGATGTTTTTTAAACTTACTATCAGTCATAAAAAAATATTTTATTACCAAGATAGAATGTTATTTTAGCAAAAAAAATGAATTTAGTCAAAATAAAAAGGCCGTCGCGTAAAACTGCGCAACGGCCCCGAAAAACAATGTCTCTTGACTATTAATCGAGAGAATCCAAAGCGATCATCAAAGTGTCGGTGTTCGCCTTGTTCCTTTGCCGGCCTACCGAAATCCGGGTCAAACCAGGCTCATCGACATATTTGGCAAGCGGTCCGACAAAGGGACAGATTCGCCACTCGTTCGAGCCGAAACTCACCGCAATGGTCCAATCGACTTTGTTGACCACCCCGTCAGCGATTTTTTTCGCCGCTTCTTCGCCGCCTTTGGGAACGATGTACAAGACTCCGCCGCCCAAACCGCCATACCATTTTTCAAGAACCCCGTCATCCGTCAAAGTCGGATAATAAACGCTCTTGATTGCCGGGTGTTTCAGACAGGCTCGGGCCAGTTCGTCCGCAGCCAGGGAATGCGCCTCATACCGTGCCTTTGTTTCCGCAACATGCTCGAGATAATATTCGGCCGTCGAAGGTAACATGGCGAAGTTGGCAAACAGCGGGAATTTGGCGATCTTTTCGATTGTGGCAATGCTGGCGGAAATGCGGCCCCCGGCGGCTTCATCTTCGGGCTGCTCGTACTTGGTGAGCGATCCGATTAAGACGAGATTTTCCCACTGGTATTCCTCGGGAACCCAAAGCGGGGTGAAGGTTGAATCAATGACCAGGTAATTGCGGCAATCCGCGGTATAAGTGTCTGGGTCAATAACCGGCATGGTTTTGGAATTGCCGATCGTTTCCACAAAGCACATCTTAACCTCCGCAGTCAGCGAATGCATCATGGCAAAGATATCCGTGGTGAGCGGGTCAAACCAAAGGACTTTCAAAATTCCTCTGGCCTCCAGCTCCTTGAACAGATTTTTTGTGCCGGGATAAATTTCGGTCGAAACCGCGACCAGATCGCCGGTTGAAGTCAGCGCCAGCACGGTGGCGAGCACTGCATTTCTGCCTTTGTCGACCACCAGCGTATCTGCTCCGCCGTAATAGCCGGACAAATATTGTTCCAGTATTCTCGTCGCCGGGCTTCCGGTCAAATAATGACCTTCATCCCAGGTCCGTAGCATTTCGCTAACCGAATCATGATGCCGGACGATACCGAGCCACGGATTTTTTCCGAGATTTTCCATAACAAACCACCTCTCTTTTTTTATTGTTTATAGTTTAATGATCACGAATAAATTACAGTAACTTTGAATTATATCACAAAAATCGAATTAAGTCAATAAAACCGCTCAATCCTGCAAAGTAAGCGGTTTTATCTAATTTTAGGTAAAAAATATTATAAAATTTTCACTATTCCCTTATTAGCATCGACTTCCACCAGATCACCGTCGCGCAAAACCTTGGTGGCTATCTTCGTTCCGATAACACAGGGAATTCCTAACTCGCGGGAAACGATCGCGGCGTGGCAAGTGACTCCGCCCTCGTCCGTTACGATTGCCGCGGCTTTTTTTATTATGGGGACAAAAGACGGCTCGGTCATCTCGGCCACTAGAATTTCGCCCGGTTGAAAATTCGCGAACTGTTTTTTTGAGATGATGATCCTCGCCCTTCCCTTTGCCCAGCCAGAGCAAGCGATAGTGCCTTTAATATTATTTCTCGGCTGGACAGTTTCTTTCTCCAGCGTAATTTTATTTTCCCTTAATTTAACTTTTAATTCCTCAGGCGTATACAATTTACCATTAAACAAAGCATAGCCGCCCAGGCGCTTTTTGATCTTGGTTAAACTATTCAAAGAAAGTTTTTTGATTTCATCCACCATCACAACGGGAAATATTTTTTCCCATCCCGGATTCAACTTATTCCAAACGTCGGCCAAGGGCTGGGAAGTTGTGCTGGAATATTTTTCATACTTTGCTCTTAATCCCAGCGCTTTATTTTTATCTTTCTCTGGCAGACCTGCCACATTAGGAGCATCAAAAATCAAAGTCATCGCCGACCACCAGCGGGTTAAAGCACTATAATATTTTCTCGCTTGCCGCGCATTGGCCAGCTTTTTCTTTCCGGAAATATAAAGAAACATATAGGGCCAATTCTCTTTCAGTGTTTTAGATAATTTTTTGAGAAAACCTCTGTCTTGCTTTGCCTCTCTGAGAATCAAATTATATCTTTCGTCAGTTTCACGCTGATTGAAAAAAACCGATGTTTTCTCGCCTTGGCGCAAAAAAAGAGTATGTTTAAGTTTGAGTCCTAAAAATCTCTGGCAGCCCAGCCGATTGCTTTCATTCCACATGCAAAAATAAACCAATGGCCGCTCCCGGGAAAATTCTTTGGCAAGTTTTATTGTTTTCATTTGGTTATGATCTTAACAATTCCCTGGTTCGCGTCCACTTCTACCAGATCTCCGTCGCGCAGAACCTTGGTGGCGATCTTCGTGCCGATGATACAGGGTTTTTTCATTTCGCGGGCGATGATCGCCGCATGACAAGTTATTCCGCCTTGATCAGTGACAAAAGCGGCAGCCTTTTTCATTAGCGGCACATATTCCGGGGTTGTCTGATTGACGACTAAAATTTCTCCGGCTTTAAAATTTTTAACCTCAGAAAAACTGAAAATCACCCGAGCAATCCCCCGTACTACACCTCGATAAGCTGCTGCTCCGCGCACCTCTTTCAAATTATGAAATTCTTGAAAATAATAATTTATCGGCAAATCTTTATCATAGCGGGAGCGAGGAATAAGATGAATATCTTCGTTGCAATAAATCGCCAGCACTCCCTTGTCGCGGCGTTGTTTTATTTCCAACCAATCAATTTTTTTAAATTTTTCTTCAGACAAAAATTCCATTGGCGTAATACAAAAGATCAGGCTGCGGTCAAGTTTTTCTTTCTTGGCCACGGCTTGCAGAGCTTCGTAAAAAATCGTATCACTCCGCAGGACTCCGCCTTTCCTTTTATCCTGAATATCCGTAAAAAATTCCGACGTTTCTATCAAACCGCGTAAAAACGGTGAAATTTTTAATTTATTAAATAAGATTCGTTTTACCTGGCGATTATGGATATAACGTTCATTTTCTTCCTTAATTTTTTGATTGATTTTGTTACCGAGTTTTTTTAATTCTTCCCGGACTTCGCGGTAGATATCGGCGACGGAAACTCTCTGATACAAAAAATAGCTTGAGCGCGCCCAGAAAAATTTGGCTGCTAATTTTTTACAATCGACCAGGATTAATTTTTTATTTTTTCCAGCAATTATCTTTTGGGCAATTTTTAATTTTCCCAGTTCAAATTCGTTGACGAAGGAATTGAAAACCGGCGCAGTCAATTTAGCGATCACTTCGCTGGTCGCCTTTTTCCCAAGTTCATCCTTGATTATTTTTTCAAACCAATCTTCTTCCGAATCATCCAGGAAAGCATCGACCACATATCCATAAACGGCATTATCGATAATCTTCCGATAAAGATTAGCTGTTCTTTTCCTGATCTCCTTGACTGACAATTTATTAAAATCAACTTGAGCTAGCTCATTCCAGGCAGAAAGATAGTCGGCCAGCGATTTATTCCAAAGTTTGTAAAATTTTGCGCTGAATTTATTATCTTTCTTAATTGCGTTAAGAATATCCTTTCTTTTTTGCAACAATAAATTTCTATCCCAGAACCAATCGATATAGTTCGCTCGATTATGGTTTTGGAAATGAAAACCGTACTGCATCGCATAGGGGCTGGCTTTTTCTCCGTGAGCGACGGCCAAACCCTGCAAAGCCATACCAAACAAATAACCAGGCGCGCTTTTTTTATAAAAGGCGGTTTTATTTTTAATTCTTGCGAATGATTTTTTAAAAGTATACTGGCTCATAGATATTTATTATTTGATGATTTTCACTATCCCCTTATCCGCGTCCACTTCCACCAGATCGCCGTCGCGCAGAACTTTGGTGGCGATCTTCGTGCCGATGACGCAGGGCTTTTTCAGCTCGCGAGAGACAATGGCGGCATGGCAAGTGATGCCGCCCTCATCGGTGATAATGGCGACGGCTTTCTTTAATACCGGCAAATAATCGGGCGTGGTCATTGAAGACACAATAACATCCCCCGTTTCAACTTTCCCAAAATCGAGGTTTGATAAAACTATTTTAACTTTTCCTTTAGCTTTGCCGGCACAAGCGATCGATCCTTTTATCTCCTCTGCGGCTTCTGCCTGATATTTTTTTAGTGACCATCCTTTTCTAGCAACCAGATCATCTATTCTTTCCGAGCTTAAGCCGGCACGGGAAACTAAAAAATAATTTTTTCTTTGTTTGATTATTTTTACATCCGCTTTCCGCCCCGAAAAAATCGCCTGAATTTCTTCTAAAGATAAATACTTTTTTAAAGAATCGTCCTTAAAACCAGCGCGCTTAACAGCTTCCGCTCCGATCATAATCGAAAAATCATTGACAAGCGGCGCCATTTTTTCAACTTCTCGGCGAGCTGAAATTGCGGCCGTTATCGACTGCTCGTATTTAGAGACATCAGCATGATTTTCCATCTGAAAAGGAAAGGAGAGATCAAGTGAGAAAGACGGGCCGATTTCGTCGAGCTTACCAGAAAAATCACTGACTAGTTGAAAAAGTTCTTGGCCGGACATACTTCTCAAACCTTCTTTTTTTACCTTTTCACACCAATCCAATAATGCAGAAACCTTCAATCTTAATTCGCCGACAATTCTAATGAGCCACTGGTCGTCAGCGGAAATCTTGGAAATAATAAAATCTCGTAGCGAAACGTAGCGTTCGACCGGCGGATGATAAACCGTTACCACATTATTTTCTCCTTCAATAATTGCATCGGTATAGCTCCAACCGAATTGTTTTTCGAATTCGGTCGTATACGAGCGGTGCCACAATTCGCTAAATAGCACCGACCAATCGCGTGAAATACTTTTTTCAAATTCAATCCTGTTTTTTTGACTCATTAATTTATTTTAAAATTTTTACGATCCCTTTGTCCGCGTCCACTTCCACCAGATCGCCGTCACGCAGAACTTTGGTGGCGATCTTCGTGCCGATGACGCAGGGCTTCTTCAGTTCTCGGGCGATGATCGCCGCATGGCAGGTTATGCCGCCCTCGTCAGTCACAAAAGCCGAGGCTTTCTGCATCGCGGAAATAAAAGACGGCAGAGTCATGGGTGAAACCAAGACCTCGCCTTTTTTGATCTTGCCCAATTCTCGGGGATGGCGGATGATTTTCACGACTCCTCTGACCACGCCTTTAAAGGCGGATAAGCCCTTGATGTTCTCGCTGGAATTTTCGGCAAAAGATACTATCGGCTGGTTAGAAATTATTTGGGAACCATGACTATAAAAATAACTGAATTTTTCAGGATAGCGGCGCGGCTCGCCGGCAAAAATCGATTCAAGATCATAGTGTGCCAATTCCTCAAAGGAAACTCCGATCGATTCCGCCAGCTCCATAAAGATCGGCCGCGCCAAGCCAAGGGCTTCATAGAACTTATCGGTCCGGTCAGTGCGCAAAAAAACCAATTCTTGAATTTCGGAAAATATTTTTTTGAACCGGGCCGGTATTTTTACTTTGGCCGCGACTGCTCGGGGAGAATTTCTCTTGATTTCGGCCAAATCCTTAAGGCTGTAAAAATCGGAAAATCCATCCCGGCTTTTCAGCCAGGCGTATTTTTTTCTTACCGCCGCCAAACTTTTTCCCGACTGGAGAGCTGAAAGCATTTTTCCATATTCATTTTTTTTCCGCGGCGCACTCGCTTCACCGATAAATTTTTCATCGCCCTTAAAATATTTTTCCACTTTTTCCGCTACCAATTCGCGGCAATATTCTTCTAAAGGAATAGAAAGCCAAATAAAAGGAAAATAGGCTCTAATCAGCTCTAAAGTTCTCCTCATTTTTTCCCTGGCCTTCATTTTTTTATTTTTTACCAGAGCCCTGATTGCTTTTTTATTGTTCCGGTGGGTTTTTTCTAATTGCCGAGTGATGTAAAAAACGCTTCTTTTTGCCAAAAATTTTTTCAAATAGACAAAATTCTGATCATTGGCTTTCCGGGAATAATATATGTTGGGGAATTGATAAAGCCCGACCTCATAACCGAAGCCTTTTAGGCCAACCCTGGTAAAATTTTTCTTCGTCGGCCCGGGCAAGAAAAACGAGGCCACAAAAGCGCCATACGGCCTTTCCAGCCAATGCACCCATTCAATTTTTCTAGCCTCTTTCAACGATTTCAATTGCATTTAAAATTATCTTATTTGATTATTTTCACTACCCCTCGATCGGCATCGACTTCCACCAAGTCGCCGTCATGCAAAACCTTGGTGGCGATCTTCGTGCCGATGACGCAGGGCTTCTTCAGTTCTCGGGCGATGATCGCGGCGTGGCAGGTGATTCCGCCTTCATCGGTAATAATTGCCCCGCATTTTTTAATCAAGGCCATTAATTCCGGGCTAGTGCTCGTCGCCACTAAAATATCTCCCTCATTAAAAACAATGGATTTTATTTCGTTGGTTAAAACTAAACGCACTGTCCCTTTTGCAAAGCCGCCATAAGCGGAATTACCTCTGACGATATCAGTCAACTTACTGGCTCCTTCTATTTTACTGATGATTTTGCCCGGATCTTTAACCCAGGAAATTCTTTCCGCACCGTTAAAATTTCGGTAAACGAAAAACTTACCCTTCTTTGATTCGGAAACTCTTTTCGACAAGTTTACTCTTTTTTTCTGTAATATCTCGTTCAGAGTAACAAAGTTGATTTCCTCTCTGTTTTTCAAACCGAGCGACTCGCGCTCTTTAAGCGCCAAAGGCACGATGATTTTATTTATCACCCTTTCATAATAAGAAACCATTCTTAACTTTCTGACCAAAGCAAAAATTCTCTTGTCCTTAGTCGAATTGGTTAGAGCGTCGCCGGATTTAAAAGGCAAAACCGTGCAAAGCAAAGATAGCTCAATCATAAAATCGACGGCCGATTTAAAATCCTTAAAATTATTCTTTTTAATTTCCCGGACCGCCTTGGTATTTAAAACCAATCCGCGCTTCAGCAACTTTTCCAGTTTATTTTTATTTTTCAGAACTAAATTATTTAGAGCCCGGTAAAACTTGGCTTGTTCATCTCGGCGCCGATAATATCTTACAACTCCTTTGGGGTGCTCGATCATTAAACAATTCTTAAAATTTGCTCCAACTGTATGAAGGTACAATTTAGAATAATACCATTCGCGCCACAAAGAAGCGCCGAAAAGAGTGAATGGCCGGGCAAGATACAATTCCCATTTCTTTATTTTTTGTCTCATAGACTATTTCAGCTGGTGAAGTTTTTTATAAAATTCCGCCAATTCTTCGACTTTCGCCAAGTCCAAATGAGCGTCTTTTATTTCTTGCCGGGCAGGATTGTCAAAATCAACAGATAATTCTTTCAAGGCGCCGCGAGTATCACTTTCAAGATGCACATTATAAGCCTCGGAAGGATCGAACTCTCCGCCGATTTGCTCCGAGTTATCAAAACCAAGATATTCTTCGTTTCCAGCGTCTTTATAAACCAACGCTTGCTGGAGCAGTAATTCCATAGTTCCGCCATGGGTGCCGGCCGGGATTAAAATTTTTGATCCGGAATTTATTTTTTTCATCATCTCCAGATAATGCATCAAGACAAAGGCGTGGGTGCCGGCCACTTCCTTTTTATACGTTTCAGCCTTCTCCCCTTTTAAAGAGAGTAAATAATTAACGACGCCAGTTTGCGCTTTTTTGGCCGCCGCCGATTTTTCCAAATCCGGCAAAGTGCTGAAATTTTCCGGCAAAAATGAATTATAAATTTCGACGTGGTGATAAGGGCGCTCGCTGATTATCGTTTCAAAATTTAAAGCCTCGCTCTTTCTGGTATTGAAAGCTTCTTCACCCGCGATTTCGTGCGAATAGAGATGCGCGGTCTCCAGAGACCGGGCCATTCCTTCTTTGTTTTTTGGGCCGGCATTTGAACCAATCGCTTTAATTGCAGAAAAGTCATCTTCAGCAACGCCGCTGGCTCTGGCTCGCTCCCTGGTTACTTCCCGGCCGTAATCAGTTAAGTTGCTTTCCTTGTCTCGTTCACCGTGACGGATAAATTTAACCGTGATACTGACATTGGCTCCTTTTTCCAGAATCGGTTCTTGGTCTAATTTTTTTTCGTTGAACATATTTGTCTAATTTATAAAGTAGTTATCGGCCGGGACTGAACAATATAAAATTTCTTTTTCTCACAGGCCCATTCGATATCGCAGGGAAAATTATAATGTTTTTCAATGCCCAGGCAAATTTTAGCCAGTTCAATTATTTCTTTATTGGTCAATTTTTGTTTCTCCTGCGCCGGCTTCAAAACTTTTACCCATTTGATTCTCTTTTTCAAGTCTTTGACTAATTTTCTTTCCTGTTGGGCGATATTCACATCCATCAAAAATAAATCTTTTTTGCCCAAGACATAGCTATCCGGCGTGATCGAGCCGGAAACGATCGCTTCGCCCAGGCCGAAACCGGCCTCGATGATCATTTGGTTTTTATCCTGCGTCACCGGATGAACGGTAAAGGCAATGCCGGAAATTTCCGAATCAACCATTTTTTGAATGACCACGGCCACGGAAACTTTTGAATCAACCAAACCTTTTTCCTGGCGATAAAAAATCGCCCGCGGCGTAAAAAGTGAAGCCCAGCATCTTTTCACGTTATCCAACAAAGTTTTCTCGGTCGTATTCAAATACGATTCCAATTCCCCTGCCCAGGATGCGACCGAAGAATCCTCGGCCGTAGCCGAAGAACGCACGGCCACGAATTTGGCATCCAACTTTTTAAAATCCGCCTTGATTTCTCTGACGATGTCGGCCGGCATTGTCGCGTCCATGATCAGATCACTAATTTCCGCGGAAGTCTTGGAAACGGAATTTACATCATCATATTTAACCTTTTTTAATTTGGCCGCGATATCCTGAAACAAATCCGTCTCTTCCAAGAAGCGGTCAAAGGCCGGCGCCAGAACCACAAATCCCGGCGGCACCGGAATTTTCGCGCCGGTCATCTCGCCCAGCGATGCACCCTTGCCTCCGGCGATATCGACATTCTTTTTATTCAACTCTTTAAAATTCTTACAAAATTTTTCTTTGGCCATAAAATTATTTGATTATTTTAACTAAACCATTTTTTAAATCCATCTCTATCAAATCGCCGTCATGCAAAATTTCGGTGGCGATTTTTGTTCCGATAATACAGGGTACTTTCAACTCCCGGGAAATTATCGCCGCATGCGTGGTGATGCCGCCCTCATTAGTGATAATTGCCCCCGCTTTCTTCATTAACGGCACGAATTCCGGCCTCGTCATTCCGGTCACTAAAATTTCGCCTTCTGCCAAGAAATCATTTTCCGGATCAAGAACGATTTTTACCCTTCCCTTCACGGCGTTTCCTGATTTTCCCGCCGAAGCGACAAATCCCTTAATTATGCCGGCAGGCAATAATTCTTCTCCCTGCTTTTTAAATGATCGCTTTATTTCGTCAGCCTCTTGGCCGAAAATATCTTTTGTTTTCAATAAACCTTTTTCAAAATATGAAAAGAAAAGGACTTTATTCCTTTTATCCAATTCCTTCGGGGAAATTTTCTTATTTCTTTCGAGAAGCCCGATTAGGTCAGTAAAAAAATAAAAAGACAAATCAGTTCGGGAAATTTTAAATCTTTTCGCCGTTTCTCCAAGCACCCGATCGATACAATAGATCAGCCGCAAAATATTTTCTTTCCGCTTATCCTGCCAAAAGGAAAAATCTCTGATTATCACAAAAAATAATTTCGACTCGGCGGACATTCCATATTTAGCATAAATATTCCGCAAGCTTTTTTTTGCCAAAATTTCCCGGTTCTTTAAGCTATATTCCTCTTTGTTTATCTGCTTAATGGTCTTTTTTTCGATTTCCGCGGCAAGGGAATTCAAAAAATAATCCTCGTTCAAATAGTTGGCTTTTTTGTAGCCATTTTGAATCCAAAAATAGCTATCAGCATGATTATCAAGCTCTTGCTTGAACTTTTTAAATTTTATCAAAACAGCCGGATTTTTTTTCAATACCGCATTTTTTAATTTTGCATCCTTAAGCGCCATTTTAGCCAAGCTTAAAAGATGTAGTTTTTCCCGTTCAATAAAACCGAGCTTTTCCGAAGCGGTTAAGGCATGGATAGCTTTCGGCAATTCGCTCGCTGGAATATTTTTTAAATTATCGGCATAGTCTTTCTCAGATAAAAAATCCAACGCCTCGGTAATAATCGCGTAGCCGAACATCTTTCGGCCAAATTTCTTAAATTCTGCAAGCAGGGCCGCCAAACGCATATTCGAGAAAACGGATAGGTCGGCTAATTTTGTTTCTTGAATTTTTTTTTCAATGTTTAAGGAAACTTCCTCAAACTTCCTTCCTTTTTCTTTGAAATAATTTTTATCATTTCTATATTTCTCCGCGACCCAAGAAAGCGTCTGTCTGGTTTCATCCTCTCTTGACCATTCAAATAAATAATTATCACCGAGATAATAAGCGCAAACCGAAAAGATCTCTTTTTGATAAACTTTTTTTGTTTCTAAATAACAGGTTTTGAAAAGATCGACAAAACAATTGGCAGCCGGAGTTTCCTCTTCTTTCCATTGATGTAATTCGATAATTTTTAATATTTCTTTAATATTCATTTTCAACTTAAAATTTTAATCATTCCCTTATCCGCATCGACTTCCACCGTCATCCCGTCACGTAAAACTTGCGTGGCGATCTTAGTGCCGACGACGCAGGGAATGCCGAGCTCGCGGGAAATAATCGCCGCGTGGCAAGTGATACCTCCCTCGTCGGTAATGATGGCGCGCGAAATTTTCATAATCGGCACGTAATCCGGCAAAGTCATGCCGGTGACCAAAATATCGCCCGGTTTTATTTTCTTAAATCCTTCTTGGGCGCCCTGGCAAACCTTGACCGTGCCGGTGACTTTACCCTTGGTGGCGCCGGTACCTTTGAATTCTTGAATGTCGCCGCCGGCGTTGGCCATTTCTTTTTTTCTTAATTTGATCGCTTTGTCTCCGGAAATTAACTTAATGCCGTTTTTGCCGGCAATCACTGCCACGGCTTTCAGGCGGCGGGCAATTTCTTTTTTATCAATCTGACCGCCGGCCAGTATTTTCTTTATTTCTTCATGCGTGAAAAATTCGCGCCCATTTTTTTCAATCTTGCATCTTCGCGCTGCCTCGTTCAACAGTAAATTATTGGCAAAAACCGTCCGCACCTGCATTTCCTTGCGCAAATCATGCAAATAAGCGAACTGATCGAATATTTCCAACCAATATTTAACTTTGTCCCCAAAATGATATTTTTTTAAAGCCTCTTGCCTTTGCCGACTGATTTTTTTCAAATGCTCAGCTCGATCGGCTAAAACTTTTTTCATATTTCTTTCCCGGCGCCGCTTAGCTATTTCCCGACGATAATAATGCATAATTCGGGGCCGAAGATTTTCCCAGCCCAAACAAACCCACCAGAATTCCTGATAAATTTTGGCGATCTCTCGATCAGAAACCTTTTTTTGCCGAGCCAGTTTAATGATTGCCTCTTCTTCGCGGCTGACAAATGTCTGATAGATCGGCGCGGATAAAGCCCGATAAAGATCAGAAAATCCCTGCTCGGCAACCGATATTTTATTTTCGCTAAGTTTGCTTTTTAAGATTTTGGTTAAAAAATTTTCCGAGACCGAATCAAAAGCGTCCAGATCGATCATGGAAAAACCAACTGCCAACCCTGCCTCCTTTTCCAGATAATCATAAAATTTAATCAAATCCGCGTTGCTGGCCTTGGCCAAATTCATCTTTCTTATTTTTTCCGTCGCCCCGACGGCTTTTTTCACCGCGGCGATATATTTACGATAATATTCATCACACTTCTTTTTCTTAGCCAAACCGGCCAACAATGAATTCCCCCATTCGGTTATTTCCTTTTTCGACCATGACCACCATAATTTTTCCCCTTCGTTAACATAAAAAATCAGCAAAGAATGCTTTTTGCCGGTCTTGGGGATCGCCCGCGCCATCGCCTTAAAAAAATCCACCCGATGCAACGGAATCGTCCCTCTGGTATAAATTTCCCATTTATCGTTCATATTATTATTTCAAAATTTTTATCAAGCCCTTGTCCGCGTCAACTTCAACTAAATCGCCTTCGCGCAAAACTTGGGTGGCAATCTTCGTGCCCACCAGGCAAGGTATGCCCAACTCTCGGGAAACGATCGCCGCGTGGCAGGTTACCCCACCCTCATTGGTGACAATAGCGGCGGCCTTTTTCATGGCCGAAATAAGATCGGGACTGGTCGCCTGCGATACCAAGATATTTCCCTTCTTCATTTTACCCAAATCTTCTATCGTATTAATTATCTTTACAATCCCTTTGGCCTTGCCCGCTTGGGCCGGCATGCCTTTTATCTCGCGGGAGTTTACGTTTATTTTGGAGCTGATAAATTTAATCTTATCGAATCCTTTTACTGCTTCCTTGCCAACTTTCATTTCCGTTCCCTGGCCGGAGGAAACTGTGATTAAAAAATCTTTCATTCTTTCTTCAACAATTTTCTTCAATTCTTTCGGATTGGTTTCCAAATATTTTTCAAACTCCTCAGCTAAAATATATTTTGATTGTATGGCCGTCAAACCGGCTCTCCGGCCAAGCTCTTCGTCGATAAATTTCAAATTATACATGGCTTTCAAAAATTCATACTCCCGAACCCATTTATAATAACCCAGCCAACTTATCAGCCCGAACAACTTTCTTTCTTTGGTATTCAGTTTTAATTTAGCGGCCGCCTGATTAAAATCATCAAGGGCGCGCTGATTGTAATTATTCAAGTAACCCAAGCGCAGACTATTATCGGTTCTCGCCTTCTCCAAAACAAGTTTGGCGAAATAGTCTGAATCCCAAGCTGGCTTATGGGCAAAGTCATAAGAGAGCCAGCCGTATTCGGATATTAAATATCGCAGCTTATCCCGAAAAACTCTCTTAAGCTCTTTTGCTGATTTTATTTTTTTATTTTTTGCCGCTTGAGCTAATTTCAAAACATCAATCTCCTGGTCGTGCGTCTTTAACTTTTTCAAAGGGCTGGTAAGCGCGACAAAGTAATCGGCAAAATTTTCCGGATTATTTTCGGTTTTCTTTCTCAGTATTTTTTCAGCCTTAAGATACAGAAGGTTATCGTCGCGATAACCGATCATCGTCGGCGCCGCGCCATAAGAATACATTCGGAATAGTTCTTTGATAAAATCTTTAAAAAATCCGATCAAAACCGCATTTTTCTCTTGGCGCAAATCTTTATTTAAGAATTTGCTCGAAAACTTATTAAGTTTGATCGCTCTTTGATATGCCTCCTTCAAAATACGCATAAAAAATGCCTGGTCTGTCAGTGCCCGAGCGGCAATCTTGTTTATTGTGTCTTTCATGCCGCGATCTTCCCAGAAGTAAACGCTGCGCGCGTTTTTCCAATATGTGCCGACATTATTGATCGAACTTTCGGGAAAAACTTTTTTAAAACCGAAAACAGTGGCCGCCATGCAGGTTTTCATCAGTATCAATGGGTAAGGACGGTTGTCGAAAAGTTTAAAATATTCCTGTTTCGATTTCATTATTTTATAATCTTAATTATTCCGCTTTTCAGATCCATTTCCACGTTATCGCCGGTTTTCAATTTCTGCGTGGCGTTTTTGGTGCCGATGATCGCGGGAATGCCGAGTTCGCGGGAAACGATGGCGGCGTGGCAGGCGATGCCGCCTTCGTTGGTGATCACCGCCTTCGCCTGGCGCATTAACGGGATAAATTCCACTCTCGTCATCGAGGTTACCAAAATATCGCCGGCTTTAATTTTATCTTTATCCAGATCAAGGACAATCGACACCCGGCCGGAAATTTTACTTTGGCCGGCGGAGGAAGCGACAAAACCTTTCAGTCCTTGGCTTTCCGCCCCCTGGCGCATAGCGGCAAGAAATAAATCCTTGCCGGCTTGACCGGAAAAAATACTTGGCGCTTCCAGCTCGTTGGTAAAAACCAGGAAAACACCCTCGGACGACCTTTTTTTAACTTGACTGACTGATATTTTTTTACCGCTCTTTAAAAATTCATCAAGCTCCGCGATTAAATAAGAAGAAATTTCCTCATAGCTTAAACCCAAATACTCCGCCAAATCCTCAAGAAAAGTAAAAGTATAATAGCACGCCTCCATCATCCATTTTTTGCGCCAATCGATCCAGGTAGCGATCAGCAGGGAAAAATCCAAATCCTTTTTATCTGCCTTGGTCAATTTCAACCCACCCAAAATTTTATTTTTTTCCCGCTGAATTTTCCGAAAATTATTTTCTATCTCAGCTAATTCTTTGGCTAAATTTTTCTTACCCTTATTAATTATTTCCTCTTTAACTTTAGCCAGGAATTCCGCGGCGCTGATGCGGTGAGCGCGATAATAATCGGTTTTGGTCCAAAAACTCTGCGCCAAATATTTTTTGACTAGCGTGGCAACTTTTTTATCTTGCAGTAATTCAACATTACTTTTTTTACTCCACCCTTTTTTAATCAGATAAAGGCTGGTTTTTAAAGACGTAATCCGGCCCAGATTCATAACCGACTGTTCGGCCGGATGAGACAGCGTCATGATTATCCGCCGGGCTTCATTGATTTCTATTTTATTGCGCCGGGCGAAACGCGGGACCACTTCGCGATTGATCACTTCTCCTTTATCTTCCCCGAGCACGCTATACGGCCACCATTGCCGGGATTTTTCCTTGAAACGCCGATAAAATTCCCCCCACTCGGCGCGCGACAAAGATTTCTTTTCTCGGATTTCAAATTTACGCCAAAGACTAGCCATCTCTTCGGTTATTCTTTTCTGTGCGACCATTAGCTCCCGGACTTTTTTCGGATTTTTTTGATAGTCGCGATAGATTTGCGAACCGATATCATTAATCAATCTCTTGGGGGTCATCTGATAATAACCGGACTTTTTTCCCGAAGCCTCATAAGTAAATATCGGGCTGAATTTAAAGCCGCTGACCAAATTGAATTTAGCGTAAGCGCTGAAAGCCAAATCCAAAATCAGCAAATTCGCGGTGGCATTTTGAATATCCAGCTCATTGCTTTTAAGATATTTAAAAATTTGTTTTTTAGTCATAATCTTAACGTAAAATTTTCACCACGCCGTGGTTGGCGCGGACTTCAAGAAGCATGCCGGTTTTTAAAACTTTGGTCGCCACTTTTGTGCCAATGATCGCCGGGATTCCCAGCTCGCGGGAAATTATCGCCGCGTGACTTGTAATTCCGCCCTCGTCGGTGACAATCGCCGCCGCCTTTTTTAAAGCCGTCATAAATTCCGGGCGAGTCATTGAAGCCACCACCACATCACCAACTTCGACTTTAGCCAATGAGGCCAGATCGCGGCAAATAATCGCCCGACCGACCGCCGTGCCGATATTAGCAATCGAACCATGAATTTCTTTTTTGTTTTCCTCGCTGGCGGTGATCCGTTCATTTTTAAAGGCGATTAATTTTTTCGCCGTTTTTTCAGTATAAGAATATTCCTGGCTGTTATTGGTCAAAAAAACCACGCCGCTCTTTCTAATCTCTAATTGATTTTTCAACGACCTGATGTCTTTGAATGATTTAATCCGGCGCATATCCTTAACTCCCAAATAAAGTAAAAAAACATACGGGATTTTCATTCGACGGGCGATTTCTTTGAGCAAGCGGGCAAGATAACCGACCGTCCTTAAAGTTTCCGCCTTTCTTTCATCCTGCCAAATAGCCGCAAAATTAATGATCTTAGCCATCGCTTCGGTCGCGCGGCTTAATTTTATTTTCTCCGGCGGATTCTTTACCGCATTTTTCTTTTCCGCCGCCGCTATTTTTTTCAATTTTTCCGCGAAAAAATCAGCCTTAAGTTCTTGCACTCCCGCATAACTATTCAAAATCCAAAAATATTTTTTAGCATGCTCTGGCAATTTTTCTTTTCTTACCCGGCTGGAAAATTTAAGCAATTTTTTCAGTTCCAATTCTTCTCGGGCGATAAAAGACAGTTTAGTCGGCGCAGTTAAAATTCCGAAATAATGATTAAATTCGTCTTTATTCTTTATTTCCGCGAATAAACTCTTCTTGAATTCATTCTCGATTTCAATGCCGACGGCGTCCACCAAATGGGAAATACCAACCGAATCCATCTGCGCCTGATTTAATTTTTTCAAAATGGCCATCAATTCTCCCTGGAAAATTTTTTTCAGATCAAGCCGGTCGATTTTTTTAAACAAAGCTCGGTGCGGCTGAAAAATCTGACTATATCTTCTCTTTTGCTGTTTCAAATAATCCGGATTCCGCTTCAATTTATTTTTAACTATTCCCCAAATCCGCCGGAAATCATCAGCTAAATACCACATTTCGCCGTAGCCATTGGCATAATTATGGATAAACATGGAATAGCCGAAACCCAGCTCCCTTTTCATCGCGAAACCGCTGTAGGCCGGCAGATTGAGAAAACTGGGCACGGCGTTGAATCCCTGCACGTACCAATCTTTTTTCAGTGCTCGTTTTAGTAAATTAATTTTCCCCATACCAAAATTAATTTAATCTCTTTATTATTCCCTTATCCGCGTCGACTTCGACCAGATCGCCGGTTTTGATTAGCTTGGTCGCGTTACGGGTATTGACCAGACAGGGCACGCCGAGTTCGCGGGAGACGATGGCCGCGTGACAGGTCATGCCGCCGTAATCGGTGATCACGGCGGCGGCTTTTCTCATCACAATGATATACTCCGGCGAAGTCATGCTGGCTACCAAAATTTCTCCGGGCTTGAATTTATTTTGCTCCTTAAACGGATCAGTGATGATCCGCGCAATGCCACGGACGATTCCGCCTTTACCGCGGCTTACTAATAATCCTCTGATTTCTCTGGAAAAAACAATTTTCTCTTCGGCATATTCTTGCCAAAACTTCTGGAACGTCGCTTTATCGGTAAAATCATAAATTTTCCCATTTTCCGAATACCAGCCGTAATATTTTCTTCTTTTTAAAATTTCCTTTTTATCAATTTTCCCCCTGACTACTTTTACCAGTTCTTCAAAATAACACCATTGCAACTCGCCGAATTTCCAGGAAGTATTTTTTTCAACGGCCCGCAAAGCCAAATCCCAAAGATGATTCTGCCGCCAAATATAGCCTTTGCGGAAATCCTGCCACCAAATCGATTCGCTTAACTCGGCGGCAATGAGGATGATTTTTTTATCCAGCTTGAGTTTCTTGATTAAATCCGCCTTGCGTTTCCGATTATGCTCAATTTTTTTCTTAATCTCCCTGATGATATTTTCAGCCTTTTCGCGCCTTAATAATCCTTTCAGCTTAATGCTAAAATATTCCGGGCTTAGGATGCGGTTGCCGCCATAGCTATTCAAAATCCAATGCCAATTTTTTGAATGGTCTTTCAAAGCCGCAGCCAATTCTTTTTTATTTTTTATCGGAGCCAATTTGAGCAGCGCTAATTCTTCATCCTGAAAAAAAGAATATTTGACCGGCGCGGAAAGGATTTCCAAATATTCGTCCGCGCGGGTCGGATCGATCTTGGCCAATTCTTTCTTCAATAGATATTCTCCGCCCCAGTTGGCGATTTCCGGCACGTGGACTATCAGCCAGAAACGATTGTTCAAATCCGCCAACCGATTCAGCGAACGCAGCAAATCCTCTTTGGACAAATCGCTTTTGAATTTATTTTCCAATTCCGGCGCCAGCGCTTCATATTCTTTTATCCAACGCTCAAATTTCTTCCATTGCGCGCGGTAATTATTTTGATTAAGAAAATAGCGGCGGAAATATTTCAATCCGGTTTCCCGGAGCGTACTGGATTGATTGATCCAGATCATGCTTTTGCCTTCCTTAAACAGACAGATATTAGGCGGCCAAGGCCAGGGATAATGTTTGGCGACATCGCGCAAAATACCGATGACAAAACCGGTAGGATAAATCAGTTTAATGCTGATCGGCCCCCATTTGAACAATTCTTTTCGGGAATCGATATTAATCTTCATAATAAATCAAGCTGGGCACTATTAAGCGCCCAGCTTGTAAAAAACTACTTCTTCTCGACCAACCTTCCCTGCCGATAAATCTTCTGAATCCCCGCTTCCAGATCGGTGACCTTGTCGCCCATTATGCCGGAATCCCTGCCCATTGCCGCCATTTCTTGCGCCGAAGCATCTCCCGTGAGCAGCTTATTCAGCGTTTCCCGGTTGATTACCACGACGTTGGCAGCCGCGCCTTCCGCAATTCTTCCCTGACCGCCATTTCTATTCTCCCAATCAGCTCCGGCCAAAGAATAAGCGGCCAAAGCCTGGGTGAAAGGAATGCGCTGTGCTTCGTTAGGATTATGCGTCGCGGCATACATCCCGAACAGCGCCGAAGTCGGCATGCCGTCCGAACCGAACATCATCGGTATGCCTTTGTTCACGATATCAGCATGCGGGCAAATTTGGGTAACTCTCTTGCCCAACCGATCTTCGTAAACATAATCAGTTAAGAAATTGGACTGCGAACTTACCCAGACGCCGAGTTTCGCGGCTTCGTCCAGTTTGCTACCGGAGAGTTCGAAATGCTCAATGCGGAAACGGCTCGGATCAAGTTTGGCTTTTTCCGCCATCGCTTGCCATTTTTTGGCGGTATCCAACGCGCGCTGGATACCGGCATCACCGATCGCGTGCATGGCCGCTCCATTAATTCCGTATTCTTTGGCCAACGCAATCGCCTTGTTCAACTCGTCAGTGGAATGATACTCAATCCCTTTCCCGCCAATATCACCATAGGGTTCATCGACCATGGCCGTGTGCGAACCAAAACTTCCGTCCGCCAACAGCTTCAAGCCGAACATCTTCCAATCCTTCTGCGGGTCAAAGAGCCCGGCCTTTTCCAGTTCCCCTTGGCGCTTCAACAGCTCCATGGTTAATACCGGCGGCATAAAGACCTGACGAACGGGAAATTCTGTTTTCTCCATTTCTTTCCAGTTGCGCCGAGTCATGAGCATCGCCGTCAAATCCATGAACGACAACGGATACATTTCATGGACATCGGTAATGCCTTGGCCGATCCACTCGTTCAGTTTGTTTTTCATGCCTTCCGCAATCCTTTCCGCGCCAAACGGAGCTTCCGCAACCTGAATGGCGAGAATCGCGTAGGCTTCGGTCGCCTGACCGGTACGTTCATCGAAACTTCCGGAAGTGACCGGCCGACCGGCTTCGGTTTCAGCCGTAATCGCATTTTTGAGCAAACCGATCATGCGTGAATTAAGGCGGGCGCCGTGAAAACTGTTATCGACCAGACAAATCGGCCGATACGGTGAAATTTCGTCCAACTGCTCGCGCCAAACATCCGGAACGCTGGCAGTGTTGTGGCATAAAAAAACCTTGGGAGTTTCACCTTTCTCTTCTTTCAATTGCTTGCCAAGACTTTGGCGCATCTCATCCAAAGAATCTGCCGCAGCAAAGCCCGCTCCGATGACATCGAAAGTCCCATACATCAGATGATTATGGGTGTCGGTGAATCCCGGCAAAGCCACGCCGCCTTGTTCCACGCCGACGGTTAAATCGGGCCGGCTGATTTTTTCCGCCTCGAGCCATTCCCGCACATCGCGAGGATTGCCGATTTTGACGATCTTTCCGCTGGCGGGGTCGGTCACGAATTCAATCTCGGTTTTGGATTGAAGTTCTTTATCCTCGGGCGAATCCGGAGCAAACACTTGTTCCGGCTTGAAATGTGTAATGTTGTTCATATGAATTCCCTTCTGGGATTAAGGTTATATCGACAATATTGTAAATGTACCAACGACTAAAATTAGCACATTTGTAGGCACTTGTCAACTATTTAACTTTAATACCCAATAAATAAGTAATGATGGCCATCTCGCAATAAACCATGATCTTAAGCAATTTTTTACCCGACATTCTCGGATCATCGTCAACTTCTTTCAAGGCCACCAGGCGTCCGTCGGTAGTGGCTCGCGGTTCGCCCACGTCGATGATCGCGTCTTTTTTTACCTTGGCCAAATCAGCTTTTGAGAAAGGCATGAAAGCCTTGTTGAATTTATCGACCAAAGCCGGATCTTCGCCGGCTTGCGGCAAGCCTTCAATGACGAATAAGTAATCGACTTTGCCGATGAAATTCGCCAGCTTGTCTTCCTGATAAGTCGAGCCGTTCTTCTTGATCATCTCGCGGATATATTCAGGCAGTTTGAATTCGGGAATAACCGGATCCTCGTAAAATTCCACGCCAAATAAACTTAATACCTTAGCGGCCGCTTTCATCGGGCGGGAAGATTTGCTCATCCCGTAAATACCGATTTTCAAACCCTCTAACCGGCCCAACTCATGGAGAGCCGCATAAGGGAAGCCGGCGCCCGCGATCGAATGCTCTTCCGAGCCGGACATCGCATTGATCAAGGGCACGGGAAAACCTTTAGCCGCCAACTCGGTTAGATCCAAACTCTTGTGCCGGATTCCCATGATATCGCAAAGCGGCGCAACACCGCGCAATGTATCGTCCAAATCTTCTTCGCCGGTTTCCAGATAAGTTCCCTTGATCCCGGCAATACCGAACCAGCCGCCGCCCAAGCGGACCATCGCCGCCTGCAAGCTAGCCGCGGTCCTGGTGCTTTCCTGGAAAAACATCGTGGCCATCACCATTCCCGGACAAAGGTTGGTGAAATTTTTTCCCTTAGCGATTCCCTTTTCAAAAATTTCCGTCCGGCGAAAAATCTCCAAATACTCTTCCTTGGTGAAATCTTCAGTGCGCGTAAAATGTTTCATAAATTTATAAATTATTAATAAAATTCTTAATTGATCGGTCGTAAGTTTTTTCTTCCGCAGTGGAAAAATAGCAGGCCGGCAACTCCTTGTTCGCGCGGTGATAAGCGACGCACTCGCAGCATTTCCCCTTGAGCTCGCAACCTTGATAGGTGCAAGGACAATTTTGTAAATTCTTTTTTATTCGGCATTCCATAAATTTATTTCAGCCGAATCTAAGCGATGAGTTTGGCGAAAAAATCATCTACCGCTTGCACGATTTTATCATCAAATTCTTTTTCTTCTTCCTTTTTTATTTTGTCGCCCAGAAATTCATGATAGCTATAAACTGAATCGTTAACACATAACATCACATCTTCTTGGGAAATAATCTGATCTCTGATCAGCGGCTTGATTTTTTTCAAGGCATACGCCCAAGCTCCCCTTTCCCGGCGCAAGACAAACTCCATATCTTCCTCATTTCTAGCGTTATCTGCCAAGACTTTCATCCTCCAATTTCTTTTATTTTTGGTCTGCTCATAGTCGACGCAGTGGCCGATCTCGTGCAAAAGACCCAACAGGCCATCCACTGTTGTAATATCCCCTCTAACAATGCATAGCTGATCCTTGACGCCTGCCTTTCCCCCGGTATACCAGGCATAGGGCTCAAAAAAAACTTCGTAATCTCTGGGCAATTCCGACAGCAAATTAATCATCGTTTCCGACTGTTTGGACTTAATCGAATAATTATTAAGTTTCCGCCAATTGAGGCTGTTTGCACGTGGCTCAAAATCCTTACCGTCCGTCCCGACCGGGCAACCGGAATCTTCATAACCGAGATCAAGGACAATCTTCTCATTTTCCACATGGATCTGATCATGATCTTTGTAATCAATTTCTACGATCCTTTTATTTTTTATTTCTCGCGACTGTTCTTCTTCGCTTTTTTTGACGGTGGAAACAATGCGATTCAAATAATCACTCTCAAATTGATGAAAAATATTTTTTTCCATTAAAAATGGATTATTTAATAAGTCTGCGTATTTTTCTAAAAATTTTGTAGGCGGAATATTTTTGCTTATCGAAAATAACATCAAAGGTTCCGGGATAATTCATTTCCTGGCCGGCAAAGCCGCGTTTGAAACGCGTCACGCCCGGCCATTTCTTTTCATCAATGCCGGAGAAATCATAAAATTTACACCCGGCGGCTTTGGCAAGCTTGATCATTTCCCATTGCAGGAGATGCGGCGCCATCAATTCCCGGTTTTCATTGGCCGAGGCGCCATGGAGATAGACGGCCGTATCGCCGAAAAAACTAAAAATTCCTGCACAGATAATTTTTCCCTCAAATTCTCCCCCTTCGCCAAGGCTACGGGGGACAAAGCCAAAAAATAATTTTATCAATCCGCCATTGAGAGAAAGCATCTTTTGATAATACTCCTTGCTATGCAAACGGAAGCCGTCTCGGTTGACCGTAGCTGACATTAAATTCCAAAATTTATCAAATTCTTCGGCCATAACACACCCCGGCGCCGCGGCGGCGCCACCCCTCTCGAGAGGGGACTTTTCCGCTTCCCGGATTTTAACGCCTTTTTTTTCGGCTAAACGGATATTATAACGAGTCTTCTGATGCATATTTTTAAGCAAATCGTCTTCAGATAAATTCAAATCCAAGATGATAGTTTTACTGACCTGGATATCAATGGTTTTGAAAATTGGAAATTGGAAATTGGAAATTGGAAATTGTTCTAGCGGTTCGAAACGCAAAAAAATAACTTTTTCCTTCTGGGCAATTCTTTCTATCTCTGCAAAGAAAAAATTAATCATCTCTGCTCCCTGCTCTCTGCTCTCCGCTCTGATCACCGGGCCGCGCGGACAATAAAAATAATTCATTCCTAAAGGCATTGTTTTTTTTACCAAAGTTGCCGCCGCGATCAGCTCGCCATTTTCCTCCACACCGAGGCGGATAATTTTTCCTTCAACTTTCTCCTGGAATTCTCCCCATTCCCACGATTGCAAAAATTCGGCATGCGGTTGCGCTCCGAGAAAATCATTGAGTCTTTGTTTATCTTTTATTTCAACTATGATCATCTTGAATATTGTCAGGAATAAACCCTCCCCGTCGCCGAGGCGGCGCCACCCCTCCCCGGGAGGGGAATTTTTTATTTTATGTTCTTCAGTGCTTCACGGATGCGCTTGCCTGAATCAGTAATTGATTTATCAACTTTAGATAACGCCTCGCGGGCTTGCTGAATCGAATAACCAAGAGAAACCAGAGCGTCGATCTCATCGCCGCGCAGACCAACGGAAGAAATTGCACCTTCGGCCGGAACTAAAACCCCGACTTTGTCGCGCAGATCCAAAATTACCCGCTCGGCGGTTTTTTTGCCAATGCCGGAAACTTTGGTTAATAAATGAATATCCCCCTCGGCAATCGCGGTCTTGATTTCTTCCACGCCGGCAATCGCCATTATTCCCAAGCCGGATTTCGGACCGATGCCGGAAACCGATAACAGCATTTCAAACATCGCCAGCTTTTCATAGGTCGTAAAACCATAAAGATCTTCAGCGTCCTCTCTGATATATTGATGGGTGAATAATTCCAGCTGGTCGCCGATTTTTGTTTCCGCCGCCAAATTTTCATTGACAAAAATCTTATAGCCGACGCTTTCATGCACGGCCAGAATAATAAAATTACTTCCCTTCTTGATAATTTTTCCCTTTAAGTAACTAATCATATTCTTAATGTAAGACTAATCTACGAATACATACTAATAAAACGAATGAGTGTTTAGGAGGCATTCGTTATATTAGTATGTATTCGTATGACATTAGTATTACAATTTTATCTTTTAATCCTGATAAACCCAGCGATGGGGATAATTTTGATTCCCTTCTTTTCCAGTTCATCGCAAAAAAGATTTAAGCCCAAAGAGTCGGACGACATGTGGCCGGCAATAACAACATTGATATGATTTTTTTCCGCTTCTTCGCGGTGCTTTTCCGAAAGATGCATGCCGATGACCGTGCCAATCCCCGCTTGCGCCATTTTTTCAAAAATTTCCTTGGCGCCCTCGGTGCCGCCGGTGAATTCGCTGACCGCGATCTTGCCGCAATGATTTTCGGGAGTGCCGGCAAAAAGCGTCGGACCGGCATTTAATTTCGCCGCTTCTTTATATTCGGGAATTTCTTTGATCAAATCCAGAAGGTCGCCGACGAATTCCGGCTTTTTCTTCTCGATCAAATCGACGATAAAGCGCGCCCCCAGATTATCGCAAGGCGTATGGATGCACATATAATCCAAATTCAGCGCTGAAGCAAAATCTACCCAGCGATTATAATTGCCGGAAATTACGCTGCGGCCGACTTCGGAAATGCGCGGCTTGATCAATTTTTCGGCGATATTGATCGGTACGCCATAATCAGCCAAAACCTCGGATTGCAGATCCATCACCGAATGCAGATCGGCCAACGCCTTGCCTTCCGGGTGATGGGCAAAAAGCAGATCAATATCCCCTCTTTCTTTGGCTAAAAGCATTTCCGAGCCTTCCAAATCCACGCCGACCATGATTTTTTTAATCTGCTTGGAATTTCCAAAAACCAAAATCCGGCTGTCCGAATATGGGTTGCTTAACTTTTCCGCATCAAATTCCGCCTTTTTGTCCTTATCTAATTTTCCGTATTTCTTCTTGGCGCGCTCTAAATACGCCGCAACTTTCTTCTCCCCTCTTAAATCGCTCTTAATGCCGAGCTTAATCCCTAAATCGAAAATTTCTTTAATCGTCATAAAATTAATTACAAATTATTAATTATAAATTTTTTCTGGGATAAGTCCCCTCTTGGGAGGGGTGCCGATCCGCCCCGGGAGGAGAGGCGGGGTGGGTCTATTCCTGACCTTATTAAAAATATTTACCAATAATGTCGGGAATATACCCTCCCCGTCTCGCGCGGCGCGAGCCACCCCTCCCGTGGAGGGGACTTTTTTTATTTCATTCCTCTCAACGCGGCGATACGGTCGGCGACCGGCGGGTGGGTTAAGAATAATTTGGTGAAAAAACCGACATGGCCGTCCTGGCCCTTTAAAGGTGAAATGATATATAGATGCGCGGTGGCGCGGTTGGCAACTTCGAGAGGTTCAGTGTCGGCGGAAATTTTTTCCAAGGCGCGGATCAGGCCTTCGGGATAGCGGGTCAACAAGGCGCCATCGGCATCGGCTTTGAATTCTCGCTTGCGGGAAATGGCCATTTGCATCAAGGAGGCGAAGATCGGCGCGAGAATCGCCAAAACAATGGCGACGATCAACATTATCAACTGTAATTGTCCGCCTTCATCATTGCTGCGGCGACGGCGTCCACCAAAAAAACTCCAGCGCATAAACCAATCGGCCAACAAGACAACCACGCCGACCAAAACCGTGACGACCGTGGAAAGCAAAATGTCGCGGTTGCCGATGTGCGAAAGCTCATGGGCGATCACGCCTTCCAACTCGATCCTTTCCAATTTCTGCAAAAGGCCGGTGGTGACGGCGATGACCGCGTGCTGGGGATCGCGGCCGGTGGCAAAAGCGTTCGGCGCCGAATCATTAATCACGTAAATTTTCGGCACCGGCAGTCCGGCCGTAATACAAAGATTTTCCACCAAATGATAAAGTTCGCGATTTAGATCATGATCAATTTCATGCGCGCTCGACATAGCCAAAACAATTTTGTCCGACCACCAATAACTGATGAATGAAGAAATTATGCTAAAGCCGACGGCGATATACAAAATCTCCGGCGCGTTCATCGCCCGCGAAAAAACCCAGCCGATGCCGATGACCGCGATGAAAAATATGGTCATCAGCAGCCAAGTCTTGCGCGCGTTGGAATCGGAATCGGTGTATAGTGTCATAAAAAAAATAATTTAAATTTCTACTTGCGAAAAACAAACTCGCGCTCCGCACTCCACGCATAATCAGGCTTAGCCCAATGGTGGTACAGCCATCGCTCGTCACTATTAAACCGCTGCACACTGAAAACGCTTGGATCACCGTTGGGGTCGGTAATTCTTTTCATGCCGACATATAACGATTCTCCTTTGGGCTGTTGGCGTTGAAAAATTTGTTCATAGTTTAATCTTAATTGCGGGCCGACTTCGGGCGGACATAATTTCAAGCCTAATTCTTCGACTTTCTCATATATTTCTTTGGTAGTCGCTCCGCTGGAAAATCCTAAATCTTCAACTTTAAGCCGAACTAAATTTATTTTCTCCGGCTTTTTAACAACATCAAAGTCGGGATTAGCTAACATGCCCCCAGCAAAAGGGGAGATAATTTTTTTTCCTTCGGAATAATTCGATTCGGCAATAATATCTTTCTTGCTCTTACCACCGATAGTCATTTTTACTTGCTCAATTTTTCCTTCCGGAAAAGAAGTATAGACATGCTCTAAATTTTTAGAAAATATGCCGGGGAATAACGGGCCAATATAGGCCTTGGTATTTTCGTTTACATCCTCTTGCCGATAAGCGATCTGATTCGGCTGACATTCCAAAGCAATCGGCGCATCTTCTTTTTTGTTTCTTGTTTGGATTATTTCCGCGATGCGCGGATCTCGTTGGAAGCCAAAACCTTCGATGGAAACGTTAATTTCGTAAAGAAATATCAAATCATCTTTGGTCAGCGGTTCTTGTTGTTTTGTTTTATTATCAATCTCGGTCAGCTTCTTCATGCCAACTGCTTTCTTTTCATAAACAGCCCCGTCTGGAAATTCTTTCATTTTTTCTTTAACCACATCACTAATATACGGGTCAAGATTTTGTTCTTGGGCAACACCCCGAACTTCGGCAATGTTATTACCACTCAAGCGGATGGCCACGCGAGGAATTTTCGCTTGGCCGTTTTCATCCAAAGAATAATAGACATAAAAATCGCCACCAGCCAATTGTGTTTTTGCGGTTGATTCGCCGGCCGTGCACCAGCCGGTGCCATGGCCCTGCAACGATTCAACCAAAGGCATATGATCGGAATTTCTGTCATACTTTATCCATTTTCCTTCGGTATTAGCTAACTTTTCTTTAGAAGCCGGGGTTACTTTATCAATCGCCCAGGCATAGAGCTTGGCGAAATTTTCGCCTTGGAGGATTTTAGCGAATTTTTCCTGATCAGCTTTTCTCTCCTGTTTTTCTTCGGCGGTTAAATCAGCTTCGGTATGATCTCTTTTTTCTTCTTCTAATAATTTTTGTTCCTTGGTTTGCGGCTGATATTTCTTTTCAATCGCGTCTAAAACATAGGCCAAGGCCTCGCGGTTTATATCCGGAAACGGCTTAACCGTACTTTTAGAGCGTTTGGTGAATTGCTTGGTTTCCTTATCATATTCGCCCAAAGACAAAATGCTGCGAAAGGCATAATATTTCAGCCAATCCGGATAGGTGGCATCATTAGAGGACAAATAATCAACCCAATTATCCAGCGAGCTTTTTTGATCAGTGATAAGTATTTCGGCTAACTGGTCTTTTTGCTCATCGAATATTTCAACATTGCCATGGCCTTGTTCGCGAGCTAAGCGTTTTTGAGTCTCAAAATAGCCGTCCGGCACTTCTTCCAGCTTGATGACGAATTCTTCGTGCAAAACATTTTTCAGCAAATTGAGATTCCGTTCCCGCCGGTCAAAATCCGGATGATTTTCCAGCTTCGGTGGATGGATGATATTTTCCAGGCGATCAAGATAATTCTGAATGCGGTCAGCCGGTTTTTGTGATACTTTTTCACCGGTATTTTGTTCGGTGCGCAAAGCCGCCGCCACAACTTCTTCGCTGTTGTGCAGATTGTATTTTTGTTTTAGAAAATTTGGATTTTCCATATTTTGATACTTATTATCTTTACAGCTTTGCCCAAGAATTGAGCAAAGCGAAAAGAGAATAACTTATATTGAACTCCACCCCGCCTTACCGGGCTCGGCACCCCTCCCGCGGAGGGGAATTTTTAACACACTCCGTCCGGCGCGGCGCCGTCCACCCCTCTCTAGAGGGGAATTAAATTATCAGCTTTACTGCTTTGCCCAAAGATTGAGCAAAGCGAAAAGACAATAATTAAAAGTCTAAGAAGTTAACTCATTGATCTCCTCTTTAATCTTTCGGTCGTTTTCCTCGACTCTTCTACTGATCAAGGCGGTCTTTTCTTTTGGACTAAGAGCATTATAATGCCTTCCGCGTTCTTCGAGAACTTCTTGGCGGGCCATATGCACTTTATCGACTGCGGCGACAAATTTTTCCAGCGTGTCTTTAACTTCAGCGGGGTCTTCGGAGATAGCTACTCCAGCGAGTTTGTCTAGCGAATTTAAATTTCCCATATAGTTTGATTCGATACTTGAATAAATAAGCTTAAAACTTAACTTGCACCGGGGCTTTTTCGTCTTCGGCGGCCTGGAAGAATTCATAGGCCTTGAAGTTCAGCATGCCGTTGATGATGTTGGTCGGGAAAACTTGGATCGAGGTGTTGAAGTCGCGGACATTGCCGTTGTAAAAGCGGCGGGAAGCCTGAACTTTGTCTTCGGTGTCGGTCAATTCTCTTTGCAGTTCTAAAAAGTTTTGGTTGGCTTTCAAGTCCGGATAAGCTTCCGATAAGGCAAAAATTGATTTTAAGGCGCCGGTGAGCATATTTTCCGCTTCGCCTTTGGCGGCCGAGGCGCCATCAGTCACGCTCATCGCGCGGTTGCGGGCATTAACCACATTTTCAAAAGCAGTTTTTTCATGCGCCGCATAGCCCTTAACGGTCTCGATCAAATTCGGAATCAGGTCGTAGCGTCTTTTTAATTGGACGGTAATATCGCTCCAAGCTTCGTCGACGCGATTCTTGCCGCGGATCAAACCATTGTACATGGCGATCACCCAAAGCGCGATCAAAACGATGACGCCCAGAATGATCAATAAAGTTGTGTTCATAGATTTGATAGAATTTTAAATTTTGTAATTTTTAATTTTTAAAGAATTTTTAAAGTCTAATTTTTAAAAATTAAAAATTTAGATTTCTTTAAAAATTATAAAATTAAAAATTTAAAAATTATCTATTATATGTTAATTATTTTTTATCTTCTTTTTCTTTTTTCGCATCTTCAACTACTCCGGCGATCACCGCGCCGATAACCAGCAAAACAAAAACAATAATGCCTATTCCTATCATATTTTTCATATTTTTTTAATTTTTATAATCAATTTCTCGCCGTTGGCTTCGACCTCTTTTCCGCCTTCGGCCGCGCCGATGATTATCTTTTCCGCCAAAACATCTTTTTTCAAATCTTTGGCAAACATTTTCAGGGCATTTTTTACCGCCTCGCTTTCAGTCGCGATGGTCAAGGCAATCCGATCATTGATCGTCAGTTTGGTGTTCTTGCGCTCGGCGTTTATAAAGCGAACTAGTTCGCGCTTCAAGCCCTCGGCGATTAACTCCGGCGTCATCGCCGTATCTAACTCGACCGACAAATCACCTTCGCCAACCGTACTCGTCACTTTTTTTACATTCAATTCATCTTTGATCAATTCAACGTATTCATTTCTTAATTCATAATTCTTAATTCTTAATTCAGTCAAGGGTTGACGCACCTTAATGCCGGCCTCATCGCGCTTGGCCAAACCAAGTTCAACGACTTTGCGCGCCAAAGCCATATCGGCAACCACCCCCATCCCCTCCTTGGAAAGGAGGGGTGCGCTAGGCCACTCTTCAAGATGCACGGACATTTCCGGATCGGCAAAATTATTGCCCGTGACTTTCTGCCACAATTCTTCAGCGATGAACGGCGTGAACGGCGCCATCACTTTAGCCAAGTCAGTCAATACTAATCTAGTCGTTGCTAGTGCTGAATCTCCATCGGATAACACACCCCGTCGCTCGCTGTCGCTCGCGCCACCCCTCTCTAGAGGGGACTCATTATTTTTGAAACGATCGCGGCTGCGGCGCAAATACCAGGTGGAAAAATCATCGATGAATAAAGCGATCGGGCGCGTTGCGCTCGGCAAATCATATTTTTTCATCCCCTCGCTCACTTCGGCGACTAGCTGATTTAATCTGGCAATAATCCACTTATCCAAAACATTTTTTGGTTCAAAGTCAGAACCACCCCCAGACCCCTCCTTGGAAAGGAGGGGGGCGCCAGCATACATTTCATAGAATTTATAAACATTCCAGAGGATCATATTTACTTTGCGCAAACAATCGGATACGCCTTTTTCGGAAAAATTCAGATTCTCGGCAGTCATCACCGGCGAAGTCAAAAGATAATAGCGCAAAGCGTCGGCGCCGTATTTCGCGAATAATTCGGTTGGATCGGGATAATTTTGCAAGCGCTTGGACATTTTCTTGCCGTCCTCGGCCAAAACAATTCCATTGACGATGACATTTTTATAAGCAAAGTTATTCTTGATACCGGTGGCCATCACGTGCAGATAATAAAACCAAGCTCGGGTCTGGTCTACGCCTTCAGCGATAAACTCAGCCGGAAAATTCTGCTCAAATCTTTCTTTGTTCTCAAAAGGATAATGCATTTGCGCATAAGGCATCGAACCGGAATCGAACCAGGTATCCAAAACATCAGGCACGCGCTTCATCTTCTCTCCGCAGATATCGCATTTTAAAATAATTTTATCGACCGAATCTTTATGCAGATCAATTTCTTTTTTGGCGGCATTATTGACATAAACGATTTTAAATTCGCTTTTTCTGGTGTGGTCCGGGCCGTACAGCGACAAACCGGATTCGTGCTTGCTCCGGCCTCTTAAAATGCTGATCAAATCGTCGATCGGATCAGAATGCGAAATAATTAAGATCGTTTTGCCTTTATTTTTTTCCAAAACCGGCAAGAGCCATTGATACATCCGCTCGCCGACTTCGGTTTGCGTTTCGCCCGTACCGCCGCAACGAATATCCATTACTTCTTCAGGCGTTGCAGCCAGATATTTTTGGCGGATTTTGTCATGAGCGGCCAATTCTTTGCGATCCTTATTTTCCCAAGCGCCCAAATTTATTTCTCGCAGGGAATCAACTATCTCAAAATCAATCCCCAGGCTTTGACAGATTAGCTCGGCAGTTTCCCTGGTGCGGGTCACGGGAGAAGCATAAGCAACAATCTTTTTTTCCTGTCCGGCTATTTCTTTGGTTAATTTTTCTATCGTTGACGCTACCTGTGTCTTTCCTTTTTCTGTCAAATGATTATCTTCTTTAAGCGCAGTAATAACGCCGGCGGCATTGCTCTCGGCCTCGCCATGACGGATTAAAATCAATTTGGTCAACTGGCCGTCGGCGGCCTGATATAATTCTTCCAGCGAACCTAAAACTTTTTTGGCGCCACATTGGCATTCCCAAATCGGGAGAACCGAAGCCCAAAAACGCTGGCGGGAAATCGACCAATCGCGCGCGCCCTCGAGCCAATTGCCGAATCGGCCCTTTTTAATATGCTCCGGCGACCAGTTGATCGCTTCGGCCAATTCCAGCATCCGCGGTTTCATCTGGGTTATCTTTACGAACCAGGACGAAGTCGCGTAATTGATCAGCGGCGTTTCACAGCGCCAGCAATGCGGATAACTATGCTCGAATTTTTCTTTGGAGAACAATAAATTCTTCGCGGCCAAATATTTAATTATCGCCACATCAGTCGCTTGCACATCGTCTTTCGGTTTCACATGCAGACCGGCAAACTCGCCCATTTCCGGTTTGAAAGTTCCATCCATCGCGACATGCTGGATGAACGGCAGATTATATTCGCGGCCCAAGATCATATCGTCCTCGCCAAAAGCCGGTGCGATATGCACTACGCCGGTGCCGTCTTCGGTCGTGACAAAATCGCCGTGATAAATCTTCCAGCCATTATCGCGATTCACCAATTTTTCATCTTTGGCATAATAATCAAACAACGGCTTATATTTTTTGCCGATTAATTTCTCGCCTTTAAATTCTTTAATTATTTTATATTCTTTGCCCTCAAAAATCTTTATTGCCCGCTCTTTCGCCAAAATATATTTTTCAATTTGTAATTTGTCATTTGTAATTTGTAATTCAATATAGTCAATTTCCTTCCCGACTGCGAGCGCAACATTTCCCGGCAGCGTCCACGGCGTAGTCGTCCAAGCTAAAACAAAAGTCTGGGCCTGGCTCGCCGAAGCATCAGTGGAGGCGGCTTCATCGACTAATTCGAATTTCGCCGTCACGGAAAGATCTTTGACGTCCTTATAGCCTTCCGCCACTTCCGATTGCGACAAAGTCGTTTCGCAGCGCGGACAAATATACATCGAGCGATAATCTTTATAAACCAGATCATTATCCCAAAGCTGTTTGAATGCCCACCAGATCGATTCCATGTAACTCAAATCCATCGTGCGATAGGGGCGATCCATATCCACCCAGCGGCCCAAACGCTTAACGATCTTTTCCCATTCATCGGCATAAGACAAAACTTTCGAGCGGCAAAGCGCGTTGAATTTTTCCACGCCGATCGTCTCCATAATCTCCTTTTTGCTCTTAGTGCCCAATTCTTTCTCGACGATATTCTCGATCGGCAAGCCATGACAATCCCAGCCCCAGCGGCGCGGAATATGATACCCGTTCATCGTCCAAAAACGCGGCACCACATCTTTCATAAGCGAGGCGACCAGATGGCCGTAATGCGGCGTACCGGTGGCGAACGGCGGACCGTCATAAAAAACATATTCGCCGCGAGGCGCATCTTTCTGAACGGACTTTTCAAAAATTTTATTCTTTTCCCAGAACGCCAAAACCTCCTCTTCCATCCCGACAAAAATATTCTTTTTTCCCTCGTCCGCCGAAGCCTTGGCGAAGGCTGATTGATTAATTTTTTCCATTTGAAAATTCTAAAATTTCAAACATTGAGATTTGTTTGAAAATTCCTGCCTGCTGGCAGGCAGGGATAATTGAAAATTATGTATTAATATTACCCTTTTTTTAGCTCTTTGTCAAAAACAAAAAAACACATTTATAAACATAAATGCATTGCTAATCTAAGCCCAAAATAAAAAGGGCTATTCCGAAAAAAATTCGAAATAGCCGGAGTGAAAAATAAGCCCGAATCAGGTCCGCTTGACCGGAAATTCCTAGCAATCGCCCACCAGCCGTAGCAAGTCGCTGGCCCTGATTCCATCAGGAAGACGAGCATAAAAATAAATAACCATCAGGCCAAGGAGCGTGAGAGAAGGATTTTTGTCAGGGAAAACACCGTGGCAAAAATGCAAAGTAGCCGCTACTTGGGCATCGCTAGCCCGGAAAATCAGGCAATCGATCGAATGAATGATCTGGTTGATCCGGAATAATTCTTTTGTTTCTGAGTTAAAAACATCCGCGATCTTCGGATCCAGCTCCCGGGGAACATTAAGAACTATTTCCCCAATGTCCAGTAATTTGACCGCCTTTTCAGCCACATCGCTCATGGCATTGGAAAGCTCCATTGTCAATCCTTTCGCTAAATTGTTAAGAACAAACTTAATCTCCCTAACCTAATACTTTTAGGATTGTTTGTCAATCGGCTGACAAATTTTTTATTTCGCCAAATTGAACGCAGTGCTGGTGGCATTGGGATTTTTTCCGCGGGTGAAATAATATTGCATGATATCTTGCGCCACGTTCAAAGCGATCTGACTGCCCTCGATACCCTCCTCAACTAAAACCGTTACCACGATCTCCGGATTTTTATAAGGCGCGAAAGCCGTGAACCAAGCGTGGGGAACTTTATCCGTCCCCCATTGGGCCGTGCCGGTCTTAGCCGCCGCTTCCACGGGCAAACTTTGCAATTTTTGAGCGCTGCCTGATGTAACCACTTGCCGCATTCCCTGCCTGACCACTTCAATATTATAAGGATCGACCATATTCTGCCGGATAATTTTTGGCGCTACCGGAGTGATGGTTTGATCATTATTGGTCAAAACGGCCTTGACCACATGCGGCTGGTAAAGCGTGCCATGATTGGCGAAGACCGCCGTCCAATTGGCATTTTGCAATGGCGTCACCAAAAGATCGCCCTGGCCGATAGCCAGATGATAAGTATCGCCGATATACCAGCTTTCGCCCCTGACCTGTTCTTTCCAGGCTTTGCTCGGCACGAAGCCGGGCGATTCATTGGGCAGATCGATCCCGGTTTCCATCCCCAAGCCGAAAAGCAGCAGGTATTTGGCGATCCGATCCACGCCCAAACCGACAAAATTTTCATAACCGCCGCCAATATAATAAAAAAAAGTATTGATCGACCAAGCCAAAGCCCGGCGCACGTCAGTGATCCCGTGTCCGCCGGAAAGCCAATCGGGAAAGAACCATTGATTAACATGGATGCCACCGGTGGAATTCACCGTGGTGTGTTCGGAAATCACTTTTTCCTGCAGCGCCGCCGCCGCGATCACCATTTTAACCGTCGAACCGGACGGATATTCCCCGGAGATCGAACGATCAAACAGCGGATTATCCGGAGCATTGACCAGCGCTCCGTATTCGTCGGCAGTAATGCCGCGGGCAAAAAGCGTATTGTCATAAGAAGGCAAACTGATCAAAGTCAAAATTTCCCCGTTGTTCGGATCCATGATCACCACCGCCGCTTTATTTTCGATCTTGGCCGCTTTCAAGCGCGCGTTCAAAATCTCTTCCGCTTTTTTTTGCAGATCATAATCAATGCTTAACTGGAGATCGCTGCCGTTAACCGCCGGCTGTTCGCTTAATACTTTTTTAGCCGAGCCCAGCGCGTCAACTTCAATCTTGGAAAAACCGCTCTTGCCTTTCAACGTGCTTTCCCAGGAATTTTCCACCCCGGCCTTGCCGATATAGTCGATGGGCGAATAATCTTTGCCGTATCGCTCAAGATCGGTGTCGCTAACCTTGCCGGTGTAGCCTAAAATATGTGAAAGCGATAAAACTCCGCCGGTAAGATATTGCCGCAGATCTTTGGTCGACAAAACAATGCCGGGCATATCATCAGCCGACAAATAAACCAGCATGGCTTTGTCATAATCGAGCTTATCAATGATAAAAATCGGCCGCGAATAATCCGCCGACCCGGGTACGATCTTAACGAGCTCGCCGCGCAGACTATTGAGCAAGGCTTCCTTTTTCGCCGCGTCGTCGGGAAAAATCATCGCACCGGCCTTGGCCAAGATTTCATTTCTTTTTTCCGGATCAAAAGGCATTTCGGACGGGATGAGATACAGAATGAAGTTGGCGGCATTGCGGACCAGCGGCCGTCCGGTTCGATCGTAAATTATTCCGCGTTTGGCTTCGATGCGCGCCGTTCTGACGCTATTGCCTTCCGCCATCGATGAATAATAATCGCCCTTGATCACCTGCAGCCAGGCCACTCGCGCGAGCAGCAAACCGCTGAAAACAATGATAAAAATTATAAAAAAATTCAGCCGGGAAAATTCAAAAGTCCGACCTACCACTTCGCCGATCTTTCCGCTCGGAATAAACGAACTTTCGATCCACTCCCGGAAATGAGAATATTTTTCCAATTTGCCATTCTTAAAACCGCCATGCTTCAGCACGAACGGGTCGTCTGTTTTTAAATCATATTTTTTAGTCGAATTGAACATTTATTTCAAAATATATATTGCCAAATGTAATACTAATAAATACGAATACATACTAATTTCGAATGTGTTTTTAGCAAGAATTCGTTATATTAGTATGTATTCGTATTCATTAGTATTACAATAAAAACCTACTTTTTGATAATAAATACCGGCTTCAGCCGATCGCTGATCAAATTGGTCAAATAGAAAAGGACCGCGACCGCCAGGAGATTCAAAACAAGGCCGTCCGCTAACCGCAACCAAAAATTTTTAACAAGCGGAAAAAACGCGGCTTTGTTTTCCGAAAAAAAACCGGCCGAATAAAAAACGAGGTTGAAAACAAAATAATAAAAAATCGTGGCGAAAAAAGTCAGGCCAAAAAAAGAATAAAGGGAACGGTTGGTGAAAAAATTCTTAGCCAGAAAAGAAGTGAAGAGAAAGATCGCCGGCCAAAGAAAGATAAAAAATCCGAACCAAAGAGGAAAATACAGATCAAAAAACAGGCCAATCAAAAAAAACCACCAAATCGTTTTGTAACCTCCGCTCCATTCCAGGGAAAAAACCAAAAAAATGATCACCAAATCCAGCCCCCGCAGCCAAAGCGGCAAGGCGGAAATGAAAGCGATTTGCAGGATCACCAGCGCGATGACCAAAACTAATTTGAAGAAAAGGCGAAGATACATTTATGAAATTGGAAATTTGAAATTGGAAATTTGGAAACAAATATTTTTAAAACTAATTTCCAATTTCTAATTTCTAATTTCTTGCCATTTATTCCTAAAATTTATAAAACAATATTACGGGATAATTATTGAAACGATGGTTAAATTGTCGAGGTTCGCCGCCGGCTGGATATTGACGCTTTGCCAAATATCGTTGCTGCCGCGGTCCACTTTGGCCGCTTGGCCGATCAATAAGCCGCGGGGAATATTCGACTCCAATCCGCTGGTCACGACCAGATCGCCGACGCTGACACTTTCCACTTGCGGAATATAATCCATATTGATGGTCAAGCCGAGATTGCCGCCGGTTACGCCGATCGTCCGGTTGACATTCTGCAGCGTGGCCGCCATTTTGCAGCCCGAATTGGTGATCAGAGTGACGCGAGAAATTTTTTCTTCGGTCGCCGTAACTTTTCCGACTACGGCGCCAGTCTCGTCCAGCGCCGCCAATCCAGCCACGATCCCGTCGTCACGGCCCTTATCGATTACCAGATCGCCCAAACTTTCTTCCGGACCGTTTAAAATCTCCCGCGAAATAACATTGGCTAAAACATATTTTTTTTGCTGCCCCGAGTCCAAAAATTTCAAATGCTGGCGCAAGACGGAATTCTCATCCTGTAAGTTTTTTAAAGAAGCGTTTTCCACGGTCAGTCGTTCGACTTTTTTTTCCAAATCCTCAACTTGCACGGCCAAATTTTCCTGCCGGACGCTATTGGAATATTTCTTATTAATCTCGTTTGACCAAAACTGCAAACGGGATGCCACCGGATTAAACACCAAGAAAAAAACTCTCTCCACCGGCGCCAACCAACCGACGAAATGCAAAAAAATAAGCAACCCCACGGTTGCCAGGAACAAAACTATTAATTTGAGATTAAATTTTTTCATAAAGAATGGGAAAAAACAGAGAACAAAGAGCAAAGAACAAAATTTATTTAAATCACCCTGCTCTATGCTCTATGCTCCCATGCTCTATGTTTAAAGTTCTTCGCTTCCCGGAGCCAGCACCTTCTTTAATAACTCGTTGTCTGATAATAGAATGCCCATGCCGCGAACCACGCAGGTTAAAGGATCGTCGGAAATACGCACTGGAATCTTGGTCGCGGCGGCGATCTGCTTATCCAAACCGCGCAACAGAGCTCCGCCTCCGGAAAGAAAAATGCCATTTTCGTAAATATCAGCCACCAATTCCGGCGGCGTTATTTCCAAAGTAAGTTTGATATTTTCAATGATCTTATTGATCGATTTGGCGATTGCTTCCCGAATTTGCGCGTCATCGACCATCACGGCTCGGGGCAAGCCATTGATCAGATCGCGGCCGCGGACCTCCATTTCCATGTCTTCTTTTAGCTGAATGGCCGAACCGATCTTGATCTTCACGCTTTCCGCCACCTGTTCGCCGATCAAAATATTGAATTCCTCGCGGATATAATCGATGATATCGCTATCGAAACTATTCCCCGCCACATTCAAAGACTTATAAGTAACTACGCCGCCCAAGGAAATTACAGCAATCTCCGAAGTGCCGCCGCCGATATCCACCACCATATTCGCCACCGCTTCGGTTACCGGCAAGCGCGCGCCGATCGCCGCCGCCATCGCCTCTTCGATCAAAAATACTTCGCGGGCGCCGGAAGATTTGGCCGCGTCTTCGACCGCCTTTTTTTCCACTTCAGTGATATCGATCGGGATGCCGACGATCATCCGCGGCCGCGGAATGAGCGTAAAACTTTCACTATGGACTTTATCGACAAAATATTTCAGCATTTTTTCCGTCACTTCAAAATCCGAGATCACGCCCTCGTTCATCGGTTTGATCGCCTTGATATGCGACGGAGTTTTGCCCACCATTTTCCGGGCTTCTTCGCCCACGGCTAAAATTTCGTCTGTCCGCACATTGACGGCGACGACTGACGGCTCATTGATCACAATCCCCTTGTCAGTCGTGTAAACCAGAGTATTCTTAGTACCCAGATCAATGGCCAAATCCTTGCTAAACTTTCCTAATAGCTTATTGAACATTATAAAAACTCAGGTTAATAATCGATATTATTGTGCTAACATAATTTTTCAAAATCCTAAATTCAAAGCACAAAACTCAAAACAAATCTAAAATTAAAAAACAAAAATTTAAAAAATTATATTGCATCGAAATTTTAGATTAAGATATTTTTTATCCCTGCGGGTAATAGACAGAAATTTTTGAATTTTGGATTTTAGATTTGTTTCGGATTTTGGATTTTGTGCTTCGGATTTTGCAGATTTAAACAATATTACATTTTTAGGCTAAAAAATCTTTTACTGGGCTATCCAATTTAATTAGCTTCACCTGATCGCTGTTTCTTTTCTTAACTTCCACCGCGCCTTCGGCGAGCGTCTTATCACTTATTACCAGCCTGATCGGGCAGCCGATCAGATCGGCTTCGGCGAATTTTTCGCCCGCCCCGGCTTCTTCCCGTTCGTCATACAAAACTTCAACCCCCTGCTCTTGCAATTTTTCATACAGCTGGTCGGCTTCTTTTTTGTTATTTCCCCAGCTGGCCTTGTTGCCCAATAAAATCAGATGAACCTTGAAGGGCGCGATTTCCTCCGGCCAAATAATGCCGCGCTCGTCATGGCAAATTTCCACCACCGTACCCATTGCCCGGGAAGGGCCGATGCCAAAGCAACCCATCACTACGTCTTTCTTTTCCCCGTTTTTATCGACATATTGCAATCCGAACGGGCTGGAGAAACGATTAGCCAGCTTGAAAATATTGCCGACTTCCACGGCTTTGGCTTCACGGAATTTTTTGCCGCCGCAAATCGGGCATTGCGTCTGCTCGGCGATGATTTCGCGATTGATGGCGACGCGGCAATTATCGCAAATGTAAATTATATCCTCGCCCGCCGCGCAAAGCGTCTGGAACTCGTGGGAATATTTGGCGAAAGAACCGCCGGAAGCATAAGTTAAATAGGTAATGTCCCCCAGGCCGAAACGGTCGAAAATCTTAAAATAAGCATGCTTGGCTACTTCATAGAATTTATCCAGGTCCGCTTGATCGGCATGGAAAGAATAGAGGTCTTTCATGGAAAATTCCCGGCCGCGCATGATTCCGGACTTGGCCCGCAATTCATTGCGGAATTTAGTCTGGATTTGATAAGGCATGATCGGCAGGTCGCGGTAAGAGAATAAAAATTTCTTAGCCAGCGGCACGATAACTTCTTCATGGGTAGCGCCTAAGGCGTATTCTTTTTCGTCCGCGCCTTTCAGCTTGAAGAGAACGTCAAAAGCTTCCCAGCGGCCGGTTGTTTCCATGTTTTCTTTAGGAATTAAAACCGGCATCAAAATTTCCTCGCCGCCGATCTTATCCATTTCCTCGCGAATAATATCGCTGATCTTCTGCAAGACTCGCAGTCCCAAAGGTAAAAAAGAATAAACACCCGCCGAAAGCTTGTCGATAAAACCGGCCCGGATCAAAACTTGAGCGTTAAAGCTTACTTCGTCTTTTGGCGCCTCTTTGGTCACTTTGGTGAAAAGCTTGGATTGAAGCATATTAAAAGCAATTACAAATTATGAATTATAAATTATAAATTTATATTTTTAGCTTTACTGGTGTGCAAAAAAATTATACAGCTGCCAAAACAAATTTTTACGGTCTTAGATTAGATTTTATCGCAAAATCAAGGCTTTGTCAAAACAAAAAAAGGCCTGGCTCGATAAGCGCCAAGCCCCTTAATATCCGGCGGTCTTTTAATTTTTTAGGACTTCTTTTCAAAGAGAAGCAATAAAGGCGAAGCGAGGAAGATCGAGCTCCAGGTGCCGATGAAGACGCCGATGGCCATCGCCAAGGTGAAGTCGCGGATCGAAGCGCCGCCGAAGAGGAAAATGGCGATCAAGACCAGGATCACGGTGCTGGAAGTATTGATTGAGCGCACCAAGGTTTGATTGATGCTCATATTGACCGTGCCTTCGAAGTCCAACTCGCTCTTGGGCAAATTTTCCCGCACGCGATCAAAAACGACGATCGTATCATTAATGGTGTAGCCCAGAATGGTAAGCAAGGCGGCGATGAACGGCGCGTTGATTTCCATCTCGGCGTATTTTCCTAAAACCGAGAAAGTTCCCAAAACCACCAAGACGTTGAAAGCCAGGGCAATCACCGAGCACAAGCCGTACTTCCACGATTCCACCGGGCGGGAGACCTTGCGGAAAGCGAAGGCGATATAAATAAGAATAATGATAATGGAAACGACAACGGCGTAAAAAGTTTTTCTTTTCAATTCTGAACCGATTGACGGACCGACCGAATCAAAACGCAATTCTTCCACTGAAGAAGTGCCTAATTTTTCCAAAATCTTGGTATGGACCTGATTTTCCGTGCTTTGAAAGCGCAGGATCATATCTTGCTCGCCCACCGGTTGGACGATCAAGCCGCCCAAATCAAGGCCGGATAATTTGTCCTGCACATCGGTCACCGTCGGCCGATCACCGTTGAAACTCAATTCTTGCAAGCTGCCGCCGGTAAAATCAATGCCGAATTTCAGATGCCAAATGAACAGCGCGGCAATCGAAGCAATGGCGAGAATTATAGCGATAGCGAACCAGATTTTTCGATGTTGGATTATTTTCATATTTTGAAATTTGAGATTTGAAATTGGAAATTTGATTGAAATTAATGTCTAATCTCAAATTTCTAATTTCAAATTTCTGCAATTTATTTATTGGTAATTTGATTTTCCGTTTCCGTAGGTTTTTGCTTCACGCCCGTCATCAAGCTCAATCCAAACCACTTCTCCGGCAAAAGCGCCAAAAGATTCTTGGTCACGGTGATCGCCGAGAAAAGCGACATCACCACGCCGAAAAGCAAAGTAATGGCAAAACCCTTGACAATGCTAGTCGAGAAGAACATCAGCACCAAACAAGTCAGGATGGTGGCAATATGACCGTCGCGAATGGAAAGCCAGGCACGATTAAAACCCAGTTCGATGGCTTTCGCCGCCGGCTTGCCGTAACGCAATTCTTCTTTGAATCTTTCAAAAATCAAAATGTTGGCATCGACGGCCATGCCGATCGACAAGATAAATCCGGCCATACCCGGCAAAGTCAGAGTGACCGGCAATTGCGCCAGGCTGGGCATAGTGAAACAGCCGATGATCAATAGTACAAATCCGAGCAGGGCCAATGCCAAAGCCCCCCCGGTTAGCTGGAAAAATATCATTACAAAAGCGATCAAGACCAAAAGCATGATGCCCCAGACTTTAAAAATAGCCAGCAACAAAATGGAATAAATCGCCAAAGCCAAGACCGAAACCAAACCGGGCAAACGATAATAGAAGATCATGAACAACGCGACCAACAAGACTCCCCACAATCCGGCTTGCAAACTGTTGGCCACTGAAACTTTTCCCAAAGTAGCGCCTACGGTTTGCTGGCTGACCAAGGTTATCGGCACGGGCAAAGCGCCGGCGTTCAAACTTTGCGATAAGGCATTAGCCTTGGCCACGGTGAAATTTCCGGTGATCACGGCACTGCCGCCGGAAATCTTGGTATCCACGGTCGGCGCGCTGATAACTTCGCCATCCAAAAAAATGGCGATCGGTTTGCCGACATTACGGCCGGTCAACTCTTCAAATAAAGCTCCGCCTTCGTTATCAAAGGCCAAGGAAACTTCCGGCTGGCCGTTCTGATCAAATTGCACGCTGGCGCGCTTTAAATATTTTCCGGTCAGCTTGGTGGCAACCCAGCTTTGCTCGCCAGCGGCGGTATTAGCCGCGGCTTTGGCGATAAAAATCGTCTGGACTTTATATTCCTCGGCAGATCTTTCGTCTTCTTTATAGATCAGATGATAACCGAATTTTGTTTCGACTATGAAAGAAATGGTGCCTACTTTCTGCGGAAAAACCGCGTCTTCAAAAGGCTGAACCATCTGGCCTTGCCCGAACCAGCCGAGTTCGCCGCCGCTTTGGGCAGCGCCAGGTTCAGTGGAGTTCTTTTTCACCAATTGGGTAAAATTCTGCGGGGTGGCGATCTTGGCCAACTCCTTGATCTTGGCCAAGGCTTCTTCCTTGGTAGTCGTGGCCGCGCAGCCTTCCGAACCCTGATAACAGATCAGCAAATGGCTGGCCTTCACTTCCTTTTTCGGCTGATTGGTAATTTGATTGGTAGCCGCGCGCTTATCCAACAATTTAGCGATGATGTACCCTTGACTCGTTTCGACAATATCGGTCGCGGCGCCGATCTTCAAACCGGCCAGTTTTACCGCCAATTCCGGAGCCTTTCCCGCGTCAATCCAATTTCCGGCCGCGGTAGAACTGGCGCTTTCATTATATTGCGCGGCGATCTTGGTGAAATCGCCATTAGAAATAATTTTACCCAAAGCGGTTTCGGCTTTTTTCAAAGCCGCCGCGTTCTGATCTTTTATTTTTTGCGCCTCGGCCGCGGTCGATGACGGAGTTCCTTGTTCCTTGAATTCCAAGATCGGCGTCTCGCCGATGATCTTGATGGCTTCGTCGATATTCTTTACCCCGGCCAATTCCACCACGATCCGGTAATCTTCGCCGGCCGATTTCTGCACCTGGACCAATGGTTCGGAAACGCCATAAGCATTGACTCTTCTTTCAATGACATCGCGAACGCCTTGCGCCGCCGAGGCTTCATCGCCAACCGGCACCTGGGAAACATCAGCTTTATAGATCAGCTGGGTTCCGCCTTGCAAATCCAAACCCAGGCGGAAAGGCACGAATTTGGCATGAGGCAATTGTACGAAGTCGTTGGTTTTGCCGGCGAGCCAATCCGCTCCTTGATTGTAATAATTTCCAAAGGCGATCAAGCCGGCGGTAATGGTTAAGACCAGTAAAATAACCGCGAAGACCTGCCAGAGCTTGCCCTTAGTTGACGGTTGAAATAATTTCTTAAAAATGTTGTCGGCCATATATTTAATCAATGAGAATTTCCGCCAAAGGCGGATCAGCCCTTGGCTGAAAAAATTATAAATTATAAATATAACAAAAAATAAAAAGGATCGGTTGACACCCTTTAAACAAAAAGAATAACGCAAAATGGCTGAAAAAGCAAGAGGAAAAAAAGACTTGACTTTTTTTTGATTTACCACCATAATACCAAAAAACGATGTTCTTTCTGTCACTAACCAATTATAAACCCATAAAAAAGGAGAAGGAAATGTTGAACACTTCAACCGAAAGATGTCCAAAAACGGCGAAACGGCTCACGATTCCGCCGATAATCCCCGGTTTGCCGGCTACCGAAAAAATTATTTTTTACGGGAAAATGTACGGCGAAACATTCTTCATCATCACCACCGCCGATTCAGAGCTGGAAAAATTAAATAAACTTTCCTTTTTTTTGGCTCCCAAAATCAATACACCTAAAGATGATAAAAAGGCGACAACTGACACGATCGAAGCAGCGGCAACAACCGACACGAAAAAGGCGACAATCGATACGATCGAAGCGAAGGTATATCGCGGTCTTGGTCCGACTCTTGAATCTTTCTCGATAACCGCCGGCTGTAGAATGACCGAGAGCGACGGCATTCTTTGGTTCTGCAGGGCAAAAGCTGACGAACGCGAGCCCGCAGAAATCAGCATTTCTTTCCGGGAAAATAATTATCTCGTTAACGGCGAACCGTTCGAAGAATTATTTTCATTGATCTGAATTAGCGCCAAAAAAAATCGCGCCCTTTCCTGCTTAACGGGAAAACAAAAACTTAGTTTCTGTTCGAAACTAAGTTTTTTATTTTCTATAGTTCGTTGTGCCGGTAAAAAATCCGTTTGCCGATCTCGACCAAGCCGAGATAGATGGCCACCGTGCCGACGATCGCGCCCAGCATATAAAGCGGCAACGGTACCAGGCCGAAAAATTCTCCGATCGGCGTGAATGGGATCAGCCAGGCAAAAGCCACGATCGAAAAAGTGCTGATCATTAAGAGCGTGCTGGGCCGGCTTTGAAAAAATGGGATTTTCTTGGTACGGATAATATGAATAACCAAAGTCTGGGTGGCCAGCGATTCCAAAAACCAGGCAGTCTGGAAAGCGCCTTCGGTAACCTTAAAGCCGTAATAAAACAGAAAAAAAGTGGCAAAATCAAAGATCGAGCTGATCGGACCGATAAAAAACATGAATTTCCGGATGAACTTGATATTCCAGCGCCGGGCTTTTGTTATCCATTCTTCATCGACGTTATCGGTGGGAATAGTTATCTGGGAAACGTCGTATAAAAAATTATTCAAAAGTATCTGGATCGGCAGCATCGGCAGAAAAGGCAGGAAGATCACCGCGCCGGCCGCCGAAAACATATTGCCGAAATTCGACGACAAGCCCATCATCACGTATTTCATGGTATTGCCGAAAACTTTGCGCCCTTCGATCACGCCGTCCTTCAAGACATGCAAGCTTTTCCGCACCAGAACGATATCGGCCGATTCCTTGGCCACGTCCACGGCATTATTGACCGAAATGCCGACGTCGGCGGTAGAAAGCGACGGCGCGTCATTGATGCCATCGCCCATATAACCGACGATATGATTGTTGGCGCGGAGCGCCCGGATAACCCGATTCTTATTTTCCGGAGAAAAACGGGCAAAAATCGTGGTGCGTTCGACGCGGCGGCGGAGCGCGTCATCGGAAATATTTTCCACTTCCTTTCCTAATAATGTTCCCTTGACCCGCAAATTGATCTCCAAACAGACTTTGCCGGCGACGAATTCGTTGTCGCCGGTAATAACTTTTATTTCAATACCGATCTTTCCCAACTCCACCAGAATTTCCTTCGTTCCGGCCTTGGGCGGATCGAGAAAAGCGATAAAGCCACGGAATTCCATGGCAATTTCTTCTTCTTTCTCGTAAACTTTTTTTTCTTTGCTGACTTTTTTGATCGCCAAAGCCAGCACCCGATAGCCCTCCATGCTCAATTGTTCGTAATACTTATTCGCCTTGATCCGCTCCTCTTCTATTAAAGGCTTGGTTTCTCCGTTATAAGAATAAGACGAGCAACAGGGGAATATTTCTTCCGGAGCGCCCTTGGTGATCATTGTCCGGCCGGCGGAATCCTCAACCACGACGCTGATTCTTTTTCTGATGAAATCAAAAGGTATTTCATCGATCTTGACATAGCGCCCGATATCGATCTTCTTGTATTCAACGACCGCCTTATCCAAAGGGTTCTCAATGCCGGTTTGATGATAACTGTTCAAGTAAGCGTATTCCAAAACTTTCTCCGAATTATTTCCCGACGAATCGACGTATTTTACCAGGGCGATCTTGCCTTCGGTCAAGGTCCCGGTCTTGTCGGTGCAAAGGATATCCATGCTGCCGAAATTGGGAATGGCCGAAAGCTTTTTGACGATCGCGCCCTGTTTGGCCATCTTAACCGCGCCGCGGGCCATAGTGATCGACATGATCATCGGCAGAAGCTCGGGCGTAATGCCGACCGCGATCGCCACTGAAAAAAGAAAAGATTCCAAAATCTTATGATGGATGATGGCGTTAAAAAGAAAAATGAACATGACCAAAAAAATGATCACCTTCATGATGAAAAAACCGAAATGAGTGATCCCCTCTTCGAATTCCGATTTTTCCGCCGGCCGGGCGAGCGAAATGGCGATCTTCCCGAACTCCGTCCGTCCGGCGATATTGATCACCACGGCTCGAGCTTGGCCGCTCACCACGTTCGTGCCGGCAAAAACAATATTATCAAGTTCGGTTAAAGAGTCGTTGCTATTGTCGATCGCCGAAGAATTTTTTTCCCGCGGGACTGATTCGCCGGTCAGCGCCGATTGATTGACGAAAAAATCTTTGGCGGAGATCACCCGGGCATCAGCCGGCACCAGATCCCCTGAATTGAGAAAGATGATATCGCCGGCGCAAATCTGCGCGACATTGATTTCCCTTTCTTTTCCGTCGCGGATGACCGCCGCCGTCGTCTTGACGGTTTCCAGCAATTTTTTCACGGCCTGGCCGGCATTATGCTCTTCGAAAAAATCCAGCACCGCGCTGGAAATGATCATTAAAACGATGATCGCGGCGGAAATGACTTCGCCGAAAAAAGCCGAAATGACCGAAGCGACAAACAGCAGGATAATCAGCGGACTTTTGAATTTGGAAAAAAACTCTTTGATCACGCTCGATTTTTTTTCTTTGACCAAAACATTTTCTCCGAATTGGCCGGTCCGGCAGCGAGCTTCCCTGTCAGTCAAGCCGTTTTCGCCGGTCTGGAAGCGCTTGAGCACTTCGCCGGCCGCCAGGCGGGAATATTCGAAAACGCTAAAACCATCCAGGTATTTTTCCGTACCGGTTTTGATCTTTGGCGGTTTGCATTTTTTAGCCATAGCTTATTTCCTGCGTCAACTATTGATTAACATTAATATTATACAATATATTTATAGGTTTGAAAAACGTCTTAGAACAAAGATCAAAGAACAAAAATCTTCATGGTTGCTTTGCTCTTTGTTCTATGCTCTCTGCTCTCTGTCGCGGTCTTGCTTTCCCCCCACTTCTATGCTAATATTTGGGCAGGTGATTATTTCAACTAGTTATCGAGTTTAAAATAGTTTGGAAAAGTTTAGAAGTTATCGAATAGATAAGCTATTAAGAAGTCACCAATCTAAGTCCGCCAACTGGCGGTCAAATTAAGCGGGACCTTAAAAATCCCCAAGACTAGAAAGGAAGGTGACTTACTTAAATGGCTTATCAAGATGATCGTCGCCCCATGGGTCCCAGACCGATGGTGGACATTTCCTCGCTGGGTATTACCTGCGCGGAATGCGGCGCCCCGATAGACAAATTGCCGTTCGAACCTACTAAAAAGGAAGACGGCACTTACGGCCGGCTCTATTGCTACGAATGCAATAAGGCCCGCATGAGAGATCGCGGTCCGAGAAGAGATTTTAGAAACTAATCTTTCTTCAAGATAAAAAAATCGCCCTTAACGGGGCGGTTTTTTGTTGGCAAGCAGCGCAAGACGAAATTAAAGTTGTAATATATAAAATTTACACTAAATTATTTTATTCTGCAAAAAGATCAGCCGCTCTTCCACCACGATCTTATGGCCGTAACAATTGCCCAAATTATACCTGTAATAATAAAAATTGCTCCGAATAACCATTGCATACCAAACCTAATACTATCATTTGCATTTGGAGGATTTGGAGAAGTAATCGTATTGACAAGACTTCCACAACTAGAAAGAAAAAGCAAAAAACCAAGAATAAGAAAAACGAAGGATATTACTATGTGTTTTTTTATTTTTTTGCTAGTAAATTCAACTCTTACTGGCACATATTCATTAACTAAGTCGTGCCCGCAAAAACGACAAACTTTGGCTTCAATTTTAATGTCCTCGGCACAATAAGGACATTTTTTTGTTTGTTCTTGATCCATATAATATAAAACAAATTAGTTAATTATTTTCCCTATAGCGCGCATTGGAAAATTTCCGTAATCACGCAGCGTAGAAGCCGTGCAAAATTGCGTTGTCCGAAGTCCGCTTCATTATTATAATTTTATAAATCAAGGCGGACGAGTATAGCAATTTTGCTAGGCTTCCTAGCGGAGTGATAGGAAATTTGTCCCTGCGCGCAGTTTTTTGCGCCACTTTTTTTAAAAAAAGTGGCAAAGATTTTTGATGATATTTTAATAATGTCAGGAATAGACCCACCCCGTCGCCGAGGCGGCGCCACCCCTCCCAAGAGGGGACTTTTTTTATTTGTAAAATTTTTTATTTTTTACTTATTACTTCTTGCTTCATCGCAATGTCCATCCCCCATCGACGACGATCACCTGTCCGGTGATGTAATTAAATTTTTCCGAAGCGAGAAAGACAACCGCGTTAGCAATATATTTTATTTATTCGAGAGATCGTTGATGAATTTGCGCGTGGCCTGATAAAAATTGCCGGTTCCCTTTTTCAATCCCAGCGGCTTCAAAATCTTATCAGAATTATTTTCCTGGAATTTGATCACTGCTTTGCGAGTAAGCGCGCCGAATAAAGCGGTTTCTTTGCCTGGCGAGCCAGCGCCGGATTTTGCCACGACATAACCATGGCTGTTGAGGAATTTTTGCAGATTTTTCACATCTTCGCCGCGGCTGCCAAGTTGTAAATTGCGGCTAAAGTTAATCTTGGCTGTTTTGCTCTTGGCCGCCGCGGGCTGGGCGCCGGCATTAGCATTGCCGGAGATGCCGGCATTCGCGGTATTATCAATGATCCCAAGTTTTTCTGTTTTCTTGGGTTCCGCGGAAACCATAGCGCTTAAAATAACGTCGGCCGAAATAAGGCCGGATGGCTGTCCCCAGGCATTATAAAACTTGGCGTAAACGGTATATTTGCCGTTAGAGCAAACTGAACCGCCGGTCAGGCCGGAACAAAGATCCCACAACTTGCTCGGCTGATACTCTTCCTGGCTGGCATTGGAAAAATCGCTCTTCGCGGAAATAGCCATTTTCTTAATCTCGCGGCCGGCGGAAAAATTCAAAGTGACCAGCCGGTTGGAAACGGCCGCCGCATTATTATTAATTACAATTTTTGCTTCATAAGAGCTGGGGGAAGGCGCGCTATAAGCCGAGGAAGACAACAGAGCGGCTTGAACGCTGGTAATGAATACGCCGCTTTTAGGTCCGGCGGTTGAAACAAGATTGCGCTCATCGGCCACATAGGCATAATAATTATGAGAAGTGCTTCCGTCGCTCGAGGCAACTTTATAGCTGCAGGAAGGGTTGGCGGAAATAGCGGTGGAATGGCACCATTCGCCGCCCGCTCCGCAACCGGTGCCGTTGAAGTCATTGGCCTTGCAAACATACAAAGCGACCAAACTCGACGATGCTTCCGTGTCCGGGTCAGAAGCGGTGGAAGAAAAAACTATTTCCTCATCGGCCTTTGACTCCGCGGTCGGCGCGGAAATAGCCGTAAAAGAAGGATCGTGATTGATTTTGAATGGCGAACCGTCTCCGCCCGAACCCTGCGAAGCGGACGAGCAGGCCGAATTAGCGCTATAATCACAAACAAAAGCGTACCAATCGCTGGATTCGCTATCGCCTGCTTGCGCGGCATAGGAACAAGAGGCGCTCGAACTGGCGGCAGTAGAACCGGAAACGCACCAAGTTTGACCGGAATCGCAAGTCGGCGCCGCATTGTTGTTAGCCGTAACCGAATCAGTCTTGCAAACCGCCAAATAATAATTATTCGTTTCTGAATCCGCGGCTGTGGCCGTGAAAGAAACATTATTTCCTTCGTTGACCGGCGTGGAAGTCGCGGAACTGTCAGCCGGATCAACGGCAAAAGTCGGCGAACTATTGGGAACAATGGAGAAAATAGCCCCGTAATCGGAAGCTCCGCCGCCTTCAGTCGTCCCGTAAAGCAGACCGCCGGAAAGAATAAGCGAGCCAAAAGGATTTGCTCCGTCGTTTGTGCCGCCAACGAATTTATAAAAAACGCTGTAATTTGTCCCGTTGGTATTGAGAGAAAAAACAACTCCGGAATCCGCGGTACCGCCTTCCGTGGTCATGCCGTAAAGCTTGCTGCCCGAAAGAGTCAGGGAACCGTTGGGGTATTTTCCATCGTTATTGCCTCCGGCAAATATATGAAGGGTGGCGTAGTTGCTGCCGTTGGTATCAAGGGAAAAAATTATTCCTTTATTCGGGGTTCGGCCGTACATGGCCATACCATAAAGCTTGCTGCCGGAAATGACGACCGAGCCGTAAGGAGCATTGCCGTCGCTGGTGCTGTTGGGAAATTCATGCAAAGCAGCAAAGCCAGCGCCGCTGGTGGAAAGGGAAAAAACAACGCCCTTGTTCGCGCTTCCGCCATAAACCGTCGTGCCATAAAGCGTATTGTTTGCCAAAGCGAGCGAACTATAAGGATTGGCTCCGTCGCCCGCGCCGCCGGCAAATTCATGCAAAGTCGTAAAGCCGGTGCCGTTGGTATTGATCGAAAAAACAACGCCCTTGTCTTGCGCCCCGCCGGTAAAAGTTTGGCCGTAAAGTTTGGTGCCGGAAGCAATAAGAGACGCGTAAGGCCGAGATCCGTCGCCCGCGCCGCCGGCAAATTCATGCAAAGTCGTAAAGCCGGTGCCGTTAGTGTTCAGGGAAAAAATAACGCCCAAATCCGCGCTGCCTCCCGCGAAAGTCATGCCGTAAAGAGTGCTGCCGGAAAGAGTGAGATCGCCGTAAAAAGGCGTTGCTCCGTCGCCCGCGCCGCCGGCAAACTGATGCAAGGCGGTAAAGCCGGTGCCGCTGGTGGAAACGGAAAAAATCAAACCTTTGTCCGAACTTCCGCCGGTCCTGGTCATACCGTAAAGAGTGCTGCCGGAAATAATCAATGACCCCTGGGGCTTGCTGCCGTCAGCCCCGCCGACATGGAATTCATAGGGAAGGGCAAAATCAGTTCCGTCAGTATCAATGGAAAAAATCGTGCCTGAATCATAATCACCGCCCCTGGTCGTTATGCCATAAAGCTTGTTACTGATAATAACCAGGGTGGATTTGGTATTATATCCATCAGCCGCGCCGCCGGCGAATTCGCGCAAGGTGGCAAAATCAGTGCCATCGGTATCGATCGAAAAAATCGCGCCGCCGGACGAAGCGCCGCCGTTCATAGCCGTGCCATAAAGCTTGTTGCCGGAAAGAGTGAGAGCGCCGTGAGGATTTATTCCGTCGCCCGCGCCGGTGTTGAACTCATGCAAGACAACAAAACCGGTGCCGCCGGTAGTTAAGGAAAAAATAGTTCCATTATCCGAAGTTCCGCCTTCGCTGGTCGCTCCATAAAGAGTGCTGGTAGCCATAATCAGCGAACCATTGGGGTGGGATCCGTCGCCCGCGCCGCCGGCAAAATTATGCAAAACAGTAAAACCGCTCCCGGAAATATTCATGGAAAAAACAACGCCTTTGTCCGAACTCCCGCCGACTCTGGTCATGCCGTAAAAAGTGCTGCCAGCCAAAGTAAGCGAACCATAAGGTCCGGCTCCGCCCGCGCCGCCGGTAAAATTGTGAATGATCGTATAATCAGAACCATCAGTATCAATAGCGTAAATTATCCCTGAATCCGTACTCCCGCCCGAATAGGTCATGCCGTAAAGAGTACTGCCAGAAAGAGTAAGCTCGCCATATTGAGACGGCTGGATTCCGTCGCCCGCGCCATAAGTAAAGTCATGAAGGGAGCTAAAACCGGTGCCGTCGGTGTTAAGAGAAAAAAGGACGCCCTCATCGGTAATTCCGCCTGTCATGGTCGTCCCGTAAAGTTTGCCGCCGGAAACAATGAGCGAGCCGTAGGGAGAGGACCCGTCGCCCGCGCCGCCGGCGAATTCATGCAAAGTGGTGAAACCGGTGCCATCCGTGGCCACGGAAAAAATTATGCCTTTGCCGTATCTTCCGCCGCTAAAAGCCATGCCATAAAAAGTACTACCTCCTAGCGCGAGCGAACCGTGGGGAGCGGAACCTCCTGAAGCAAGGAACCGGAAAAGCATCGTGTCCGGATCGACGATCCAATCGATGTCAACATCTCCTTTGATCTTTAAATCAAAAACATCGGCCGGCGATTTAAGGTTAGAAAGATAGATCTGATAAATCTTTTCCTGATTGATCGCTTCAAAAACAGCAACTGGAACCGGCTCTCCTTCCACATAAACTTCGATCGATCCTCCCGAGCCTGATCTGGCCGACAAAGTGATATCTTTAGTATTGTCCAGCGCTCCCTCAAAAGTCACCCTGACTGATTGCCCGGACGTAAAAGAAGACCAAATATCATCCTTGGCTTTTACCTGATCATAAACATTTTCAACAACTCCCCCATTTTCATCAAGCCGATAAGCTTCTTTGATAAATATCCGGCTCTTCGCCTCGGCCTGGAACTGATCTTCCGGACTAGAAAAAGCCAGAGCGCTTTCCCGCGAGGAGGTTATTCCTAAAAAACCAATAGAAACAACAATTAATAAAGAAAAAAATAAAAAATTTATGGCTAATTTTTTGGAAAAATGCTGCATAAATTTTAATTTATTTAAATTTATAATAAATGGTATTCAACCGCGGGGCAGGCACTCGCCCTATCTTTTCTAGAAGGTATCCTCGCTTGCCGCCGGACGAAGTCTTTATCATCGCTCGCTCGGAAATAATCTCCGCGAGGCGCGGGATTATTTCACTCGCTTCGCTTGATAACCAATCTTATCTTCGCTCGCTCGGAAATAATCTCCGCGAGGCGCGGGATTATTTCACTCGCTTCGCTTGATAATAAAATATCTGCCAATTTTTCAAGCAATGGCTGATTAGCTGTTTTCAAATAAATAATAGCCCAAAAATGGTTTATGGTAAAGGAGGTGATTTATTTTACCTTAACTTCAGCAAAAAAGACGCCGGCGTCGAAGCCGGCGTCTTTGTATGTCTTAATTTTAGCCATTTTTTCTTTTAGAGGCAAAACTTCAGAAAATAATCCGAAAAAATCCTTATTTTGGTTCAATTCTGATCGCCTCTCGGATTGAAGCGCAAATTTTATCTTAATATCCAGCCGCCATCGACCACAATAACCTGACCGGTAATGTAATCGGATTTTTCCGAAGCTAAAAAGGCGACGGCGTTGGCGATGTCGGCAGGCAAGCCCATGCGAGCCGCCGGAATCATCGCGATCGTTTGTTTGGTTTGCTCTTCCGAACCGCCGGAAGCGCCCGGGGTTTGGATCGCGCCCGGCGCGACCGCGTTAACCGTAATTTTTTTATGCGCCAATTCTAAAGCCAAGGCGCGGATAAATCCGTTGATGCCGCCCTTGGAAGCGCAATAATGAGTCAGGCCTTCAAATCCGATTAGCGAGGCGACCGAGGAAATACTGATAATACGGCCGCCCTCCGGCAGATGCTTCACTGCTTCCTGCGAACACAGAAAGTTGCTTTTTAAATTAATATTCATGACCTTATCCCAATCTTCTTCGCTTAATTCCGCAAATGATTTAAACGGATAAATGCCCGCGTTGTTGACCATAATATCGACGCGCCCGAATTTTTCCAAAGTTTTCCCGAGCAAATTTTCCACGTCGGATCTATGGGAAACGTCGCAGCCGACGCCGATCGCTTCGACGCCCATCTTTCTGATTTCATCCGCCACCGGCTCGCAATCCTTTTGATTCAAATCGGCGATGACGATATTACAGCCGAGACTGGCTAACTCTTCAGTAATCCCCCGGCCGATCCCCCGCGCCGCGCCGGTCACGATCGCCACTTTATTTTTTAACGACATATTAATTTTTGTCTTCCGGCCGCCCTCCTTAAATCGTGGCTATTGCCGAAATAACTTTAATATATAAAAATTATTTTAAATATTGCTCGACATCGATCCAGCCGGAAAGCTGCGTCGCCGTACCGACATAGCCGCTGGTATTGATAGTTGTGCCTTTGTGAATTCCCAGATGCAGATGCTTGCGCTCGCCGGCAGTTTCCGCGCTATAGCCTTGGCCTAAAATTCCTAGTTGTTCGCCGCCCGATAAATTCTCGCCGACCTTAACTCCGATACTGGTTAATTTCAAATGGCCATAGACTACCGTCACATCCTGGCCGCTGATCTTGCAGCGCTCGACGGCCATGCCGCCATAGCCGCGCGCGGTTTCCTTGATCGCCAGTGTCCCGGTACAGATGGCATAAACCGGAACGATCGAATCGGTTTCGCTGGCAAAAGCTTCAAAATCAACGCCGGTATGATAACCGGAAAACCTTTCCGGGCTGACCGGCGAATGGCCGGGCGAAACTTTTATCCCGAAAGGTTTTTTAGTAATCCTTTCCAGAGCATTGGCGATCGGCTCGGCAATCAATCTTTTCGGTTTATCCGCCGCGGCAACGCTCTTTCCAGTACTTGAAGCGATAGCCGGCGCATCGGTTGAAATAATATTACTAACCGGAGGAATTGGATTTATTTTTACATTTTTACTTTTAGGCGCCAAAATAAAATACAAGCCGACAATGACAAAGGCAATAACCGAATAAGCTAAGATTTTAAAAAAAATTTTGAACATGGCGGCCGGCGAATCATCTAATTTTTAAAAGGAGAAACTTGATACTCATTAGATTTTTTTGATTGAAAAAACTTCTGTATTTCAAAGATGATAAATATCGAGGAGCTGGCCGCCGTTATCATTAATATTTCCATTGCCGAAAGAGGAACGAATCCGAAAACACCGGCCAGCGGAGAATAGATCGCGATCAGCTGCAGGCCCACCGCGATCGCGATCGAATAAACCAGAAATTTATTGCTGAAAAATCCTATTTCCCAGATATTTCTCTTGCTGCGGCAGGATAAGACTATGAACATCTCGCAAAAAACCGCCGTGGTCAGCGCCATTGTTCTGGCTTTTTCCAGATCGACCTGATAATAAAGAGCGAAAAGCCCCATCGTCACGACAAAGGAGCATGTTCCGG
>JAQTUZ010000007.1:0-27615 GCA_028707065.1 Patescibacteria group bacterium
AAGAATTTCCCTGCTGGCGAAAAAATTGACAGATCAGGCGAGAAAAAAATATTCTAAAATCGTCGGAGTCCATATCCGCCAGGGGGATTTTCGCGCTTATGCCAACGGCGAATATTATTTTTCGCCGGAGAAAGTGGCCCTGATCTTAAAAGATTTTATCGATAAAACCGGCCTGGCCGATACTTGTTTCGTGATCGCTTCCGATGAAAAAATAAAACCGGAAATATTTTCCGGCTTGAATATCGTTTTGTCTTCGGGAAAAATAATGGAAGACTTTTTTACTCTCGCCCAAACCGATCTGCTCATCGGCGCCAACAGCAGTTTTGGCGCTTTCGCCGCTTATTACGGGAATATCCCGATGGCGATCTTCTCTGCCGAACCGCTGGATTGGAATTTTTACCTTGATCAAAAAAAATTCTTTTTTGACCAAAAATCAATCGCCCATCTGCCGCAGCTATTAAATTAATATCCGCAAAATATGAGCAAGCTTTATAAGCGAATAGTCAACATAAACAAGGAGGAAAAATTCATCAGCTTTATTTTACGAAAATATTTTCCCAAGGACGCCAAGATACTCGATGTCGGGTGCGGCCTGGGCAACAAGCTGGAATATATCAAGAATATCGGCTACGCCGACATTGTCGGGGTGGAAAAAAACAAGGAGCTGATCGCCGAAGTGCTGCGAACTAAAAATATTCCGATCTTATCTTCCGAGCAGTTTGAAAAAACAAGCGGCCGATACGACCTCATCATAATGTCTCATCTGATCGAGCATTTCAATCCGGACGACCTGCTCGTTTTTATGGATAGCTATTTGGATCGCTTGAAAACCGGAGGATATCTGTTGATTCTGACGCCGACCATGACCGAATATTTTTATTTTGATTTCGATCATATCAAACCCTACCATCCGGCCGGCATCCTGATGTTCTTCGGCAAGGCAAAATCTCAAGTGCAGAATTATTCCCGGAATAAATTGGGGCTGTCTGAACTGTTTTTCAATCGGGTGCCTTTCAAAAAAGTTTTCACCAAAAAACAATTATTGGGCAAGAGGGATTATCCGGCCATCTTTGCCAATCTGGTTTGGGCGATTATCTACCACCTGTCTTTTTCTGCCGTGGCGCAGACGGTCGGCTGGATCGGATTATTTAAAAAATTGGGAGATTCAAAGGACGCGATTGGCAATCCGAAAAACATTCAATAAATAAAAATTTTTCCTATGCCCGATAAACCGATCAATATCATTTTCATTCATCGCGGCCAAGCCGATTATTTGCGCTTTTCCCTGGCTGGCGCGCGCCGCTCAAACCCGACGGCAAATATCATTCTGCTTGATGACGGCAGCAACGGTCCTTTTGATTCTATCAAACGCTATAACATCGATGATTACTCCGGCGGCGCTGAAGAATTCGCCCGGGTCTATCAGCATTTTTCGTCTAATCCCGAGTGGTACGAACTTTTTTGCCTGCAAAGGTGGTTTATCATCGCTGATTTTGTCAAAAAAAATGGGCTGGAAAATTTTTTTCACGCCGATTCCGACGTCTTGATCTTCGCCGATCTGGCCAAGGAATGGCCGAAATTTTCCCAGTTTGCTCTTACCTTGTCGGAAGGTTCGGCCGGGCATAATTCTTTCTGGAACAGCCCGGAAATCCTGGATGATTTCTGCCGTTTCTTAACGGATGTCTATAGCCGAAAGGATGAAGCCGGCTATCAGCGCGTGGTCGATTTTTGGAAAAATTATCAACTGAAGAATAAGCCGGGCGGAATTTGCGATATGACCATGCTTAATTTCTACAAGAAAAGCCGCCCGGAGCTGGTCGGCGAAACAGCCGGAATAATCGACGGCTCGACCTATGACGATAATTTTTCCAGCTCCATTCAAGGCGGCGTTCATTATCAGATGTCGGTTTGGGGGGCAAAAAAAATCTATTGGCGCTCGGGCGCCCCATACGGCAAGGATGATTCCGGCAATTTGATCAAATTCAATACTCTGCATTTGCAAGGCAAGAAAAAAAAGTATCTTGAACGGGCTTATCAGGGAAAAAATATTTATGCCTGGGAGACGTTTATCAAGGGAAAAATAATCAGTTTGATTAAGAAAGCCGGTTTGTTTGAATTTTATACTAAATTGAAAAGGATATTCAAAAAAGATATTTAACCCCTAAACAGTAAAATATATGATAACTACAAGGCCATTGGCTCCGATCGTTCTCTTTGTTTATAATCGCCTCGGCGAAACCGAACAGACAATTGCCGCCCTGCAAAAAAATATTTTAGCCCCTGAGAGCGATCTGATCATCTTTTCTGATGGTCCCAAAAATAATGCGGCAAGCCAGCAGGGTGTTGCCGCAGTTCGAGAATATCTCAAAACCGTCGGCGGTTTCAAAAGCACGAAGATCGTTACCCGGGAAAAAAATTATGGCCTGGCTCAGTCGATCATCTCCGGCGTCAGCGAAATCGTCAATCAGTACGGCCGAATAATCGTTTTGGAAGATGACATGGTCAGCTCGCCTTATTTTTTGCAATACATGAATGATGGTTTGGAACTGTATGAAAACGAGGATAAGGTTGCGAGCGTCCATGGCTATATCTATCCGGTCAGGAAAACATTGCCGGAAACGTTTTTTTTGCGGGGAGCTGATTGCTGGGGCTGGGCAACCTGGAAGCGCGGCTGGGATTTGTTCGAATCCGACGGCCGAAAATTACTGCAAGAGTTGGAAGAAAAAAAATTAACCGGGGAATTTGATTTTTCCGGCTCTTATCCTTATACCCAGATGCTGCGCGATCAGATTGGCGGCAAGAATGATTCCTGGGCGATCCGCTGGTATGCCTCGGCATTTTTAAAAGACCGCTTAACGCTCTATCCGGGAAAATCCTTGATTAGAAATATCGGTTTCGGCGGCAGCGGCACCCATTGCGGCGAGGAAACTGATTTAACGCCGATCAATCAGGTCGAAGATGCCAAAGTGGAGGTAAAAAAAATCGCGCCGGAAGAGAACCGGGCGGCCCGCCAGGCGATTATTGAATTTTTCAGAACCCAGACTTGCTGGCAGGCCAGAGGCTGGAGAAAAATTAAAAAAACTTTAAAAAAATTATTCAGCTGATCCGTCCGCTTTCTTTTTTTTTCCATAGCAAGATAAAAGCCCCCTAAGGGGCTTTTTTGTCGGGACGGTCAAATCGTGATATTCGCTTGGTTAAAAAAGATTTATCGTCGAAATTATGTAATCAACTTCTTTTTTCTCCAGCTCGGGGAAGATCGGCAAGGACACGATCTCGCGGGCGAATTTTTCCGAATTAGCCAGGTCAGGGGCGGCGAATTCGGCAAAGGCCGTTTGCAAATGGATCGGGTAAGGATAATGGATGCCAAATCCGATTTTATTTTTCTTCAAATATTCCAGAAACTTCTCCCGCTCTTCAACCCTGATCACGAATTGATGCCAGACATGGCCGGCGGGCTCGTTCATTTTCGGCAAAATTATCTTTTTATTTTTTATTTCGGACAAATATCTCGCGGCTGTTCCCTGTCTTCTTTTATTATAATCGGCCAAATATTCCAATTTGATATTCAAGATCCCGGCTTGCACTTCATCCAAGCGGCTGTTGTAGCCGTCAAATTCGGAAAAATATGAATCCTCCATGCCGTATTTTCGCAAACTCGCGCATTTTTTGGCGATCTCCTGATCGGAAGTGACGATCAATCCGGCATCGCCGTAAGCGCCCAAATTTTTAGTGGGATAAAAACTGAAACAGCCGGCATCGCCGAAACCGCCAACCATTTTCCCGGCGTGAGCCGCCCCGTGCGCCTGAGCGCAATCTTCAACGATTTTCAACCCGTGCTGTTTGGCGATCTTTACGACCTCATCTATGGCGCAAACCTGGCCATAAAGATGGACTGGCACTATCGCCTTGGTTTTCGCCGTAATCTTTTTTTCTATTTTTTTGACATCGATTAAAAAATCCTCGCCGGCATCAACCAATACCGGTTCGGCCATCAATTCCTTGATCGCGCTGACGGTCGGACTGGCCGTGTTGGCCGCGGTGATCACTTCATCGCCACAGCCCACTCCCACCGCCCGCAAGGCGATCTTCAGGGCATCAGTTCCGGAGTTAACCCCGATACCGAAGCGGCAGCCGGAAAATTGCGCAAAATCTTCTTCGAATTTTTTCACTTCCGGACCGAGAATCAAATTTCCGGATTGCAAAATACGCTCGACAGACTTCATGACCTCGGTTTTTATCGCTAAAAATTGGCGGCGATTATCAAAAAAAGGCACTGTCATAGATTATTTTTTATGATGACCTCTGACGTATTTTAAAAATTCGTCATAACTGCGGATATAATCATTTTCAACAAAATAATCATTAGCTAAGACCAGGATCACGCAATCCGAGCTGAAACCGGACATTTCGTGCCACAATTCTTTGCCCAAGATTACTCCGACGCTCGGATCGTTCATCAAGATCGTCTGCTGATTGGCGCCATCATCCAATTTTATTTTAAAGTTGCCGTTGATGCAAAAAATTATCTGCTCCAGTTTCTTATGAGCATGATGGCCGCGCTTTGATTTTTGATTGAACAGCTTGTTGATGAAATAGACTCTTTTGATCTCGATCGGAATATTTTTCTTGGCTTCGGCGATACCCAGCAATCCGTCGGGAAAATCGTTAAAATTCTGCAATTTTACGAATCCGGAATTCTTTACCCTTATTTTTTTCTTATTCATATATTTTAAATTATTTACTTAATTTCTTTATTTTTCTTTTTAACCGAAAAATGATTTTTCTGACCTTCACCTCGAAAATATGATTCAAGGAAAAAGTTCCGGCGCGGAAATCCGGATCAACCGACCTTACCATCTGCCACGACTCGTTGATCGCTTTTCCATAGGCAGCGTAAATTTCTTTAATGAGAGGGCTCGGATTAAAAACATAACTGCCCTGGTAAATTTTCAATTTATTGAACAGAAAATACAATTGTGAATCGTGAAAATGATAAAAAACCAGATTAAAAACCTCGCCGCTCTCCCGCACCTTGATGATGCCGTCTTGCTTTAAAAATTCAAACCGCCGCGTATTCCAAGGCGCGACGCCCGCGCCCCAATATTTAGACTCAGCCACCAGGCCGGCAAATCTCGTTGTCCAATCATCCAAATATTTCTGGTCGCCGAATTTGCCGTCTTCCCGGCGGCTGAAACACCATTCGATAACGCGGTCTTTCCACCAATTCAAGATCTTCAATCCTTCGGCATTGTTCTTAAAAGTCATGAATTGCACGCAGTATTTTCCGCTCAAGGCCGATTGGTCGTATTCCGGCGCATAATGATGTTCAGTCATCAGCACTGATTTATCGCCGATCTGATCCAGGGCGGCCTGCGGCGAACCAAAGAAAAAGATGTCGGCATCGATATAAGTGCAGCTTGCCAAATTGAATTTTTTCAGACAATACAAGATCGTCGAGGTGGTGGAAGTCCAGCAATATTCACCCTTGGTGCGCCCCGGCTTCACCGCCTTAAGCCTTTCGTCTTCCAGTTCGCTCAACGGGATAATAGTGGCGTGGGCCAAATTAAGCCTGGTCAAAATCCCGAAACTGCGGTCGTCAAAGGCGAAAATATACAGATGAAAAGGTTCCGGTTGCCTTAACAAAGAATTATATAAAGCCAGCCCCTTAAGGAGATAAAAAGAATCGAACAGCGTACAAAAATTATTCATAGTTATTTTTTGGGTAAAGTAAAAATGTATCCCCGGTGCTCGGCCGTCTGTTTGCCCGCTTTGATGACGCCGCTGACTGGATCAGGAAATTCTTCCAATAATTCATAGCCCGCGGCTTGGAAAAAATTTTTTAACTTAACCGGATTCAAGATCCAAACCGGATAACTGGCTGAGTAAATATTTGGCGGGACTTTTTGGATCGTGATGAAATCATCTTGGCCGCTCGTTATCAATCGGTCAAGAACAATCATATCGATTCGGCGCTGCATAATTTCTTTTAGCAAACCGTAAGGATCGGCCAGATATTGGATAGAAGCGGAAAAAACGACCAAATCGATTTTTTCCTGGGTAAGACATCGGGCAACGCTCGGCCAAAACCTGATATTTTCATTCTTGATATTTTTTTTCCCTTCTTCGACCACCTGATCCTGCTCCACGATATTCCATTTGACCGACTCAAGCCGATCTAAAAATTTTTTGTTTTGCCGATAAGTCGTCCCAAACGATCCGCCGAAATCCAGCACATTCAATCTGCCTCGGGCTTTGGCCGCAGCCAGCATCAAGGCCGCCAGCAAGGGCCAGGAATATTCGATCTGATCGAACAAAACCGTATCTCGCTCCCAAACCGCTTCGCCGTTTTCCGCTTTCATCGCCGCCGCCAAGGCTTTTTCCATTATCCGCCGGTCATCATATCCGGAAGTTTTTTTTCTCGCCTCAACCCAATCATGATAAACCCCTTCATATTTACATTTGCCGCTCTGGTCCTTGACCAAGGCTAATAAGGCTGGCGGCATGGCTGCCTTGATTATTTGTTTAATTTTATCTTTCATAAATCATCTTTTTGCCCGCTTTTCTCTGATTTTATTGAGAAAATCGACCAAAAAATATTCAACCGGATTGAGGTATCTTTTTTGCACCTTTCTGATATTGTCCCGATTTTCCTCCCGCTTGTCAATGGCGGAAGATTGAGCGCCCTCGCCCATCCGGTAATTGCAGATGATCCGGTTAAAAAAACTCCAATTGGTTTTATTCCTGATCCTGAACCAGAGATCCGGATCCATTTCCGAGGTCAGGCTTTCGTCAAAGCCGCCGAACTTTTCCAGCACCGATTTCCTGATGAACACGGCTTGATGCGGAACAAAGCGCAAAATTTTCATCAGGTAGCGCCCGATGAAACTTTTCGAATTATGCCAATGCAAAAGCGGCTTATCCGGATAAACAAGGATCGGCGAACCGTCGGCTCTGATCGTATTAGCTCGGCCATAAATCCAATCCAAACCGGGATTTTTTTCCAAAAATTCAGCCGCGTCCGCCAGAACCCGCTGATCATAAAAACTATCGTCGGAATGAAGATGGATCAGAAACTCCCCTTGCGCCCGCTCGGTGCCGGCATTCATCGCCGCGGAAATTCCTTTCGGCTCAAATTGAAAAAACTTGACTTGCTCGGGAAATTCCAGCTGATATTTTTTAATCATCTCCGCCGTGCCGTCGGCGGAAAACGCATCGATAAAAATATGCTCATAGTCGGTAAAACTTTGCGCCCTGACCGAGGCGATATTTTCCGCCAAGTATTTGGCGCTATTTTTTGTACAAGTAATTATGGAAAATCTCATATTCAGATCAGTCCTTTTATCATTCCCCGGGCTTTTTTAAATTTACCCGTGAGAATTTGGCGCAAAATCCAGCCGACATTGGCCCAATAAAAACCCAAGAAGTCATTTAATTCTTTCCCGCCCAATTTTTTAAAAATCGCCTGGCGATTAAAACTTTCTTTATAGCCCAAAGCGTATCCATCCTCCCGGCCCGAGGCGCTCTGGGCATGGAAAACGCGGGCCTGGGGCTCGATCAGAAAAAAATATCCGGCCAGTTTGGCGCGCCAGCAGAAATCCACATCCTCCAAAGCTTCGCGCCCGCCGCCAAAAACCGTGAAACCGCCTAATTTTTTAACTATTTCTTTATCGTAAGAGCAGACGCCGCCGTGAACGTAAAAAGCGGTTTGGCGATCCCCGATCCCATCGTCCCAGGATTGAAAACCGATCTCGTTGATATCCCAAGACAAACCTGCGCGCAAACCGAAAAATTTATTGTATCTTTTTTCCCAGATATTTTTTGACCGGTTATTGATGATCACGCCGCCGACTCCCAATAAGTTGGGGTCATCGTTCCAGGCGGCCATAGTCTCTTTAAAAAAATAATTTTCCAATTGCAGATCATCGTCCAGAATGAAACAAATTTTTTCTTTTGCCAGGTTCAAACCGATATTGCGCGAGCTGGAACTGCCGCGCTGCTCTTTGGCCGGATCTTTGCGATAATAAACTAAGTTGATTTTAAGCAGGGTTGATTCCTTTTTCCAGTACTGCAAAAATTCTTCGCCCAGCTCGGCGTCATCGACCAGAATGATTTCGGCCGGCAGCAAATCCTGCCGCAAGATCGAGGTCAGGCAATTTCCCAATTCCTTTTGCCGATTATAAGTCGGAATAACGATACTGAATGATTTGATCATAAAAAATTATTTTCCTTGATAAATTCGCTCATAGCCGTCAGCCGTATTCCGCAAATTGAATTTTTCCGCCTGTTGGCGATTGTTTTTTAAAATTTTATCTAAAACATCAACGTCCTGCAGATCGCGGAATCTTTTTAAAAATCCTTCCGCGCTGTCCAGATCGTAAATTTCCGCTTCACTGCCAGCGACTTCAATATTTCCGCCAACCCGAGTGGCGAGCATGGGCAACCCCGAGAATAATCCTTCGATCAAAGAAATCGCCAAACCTTCATAGCGAGAAGGCAAAACCAATAGATCAAAACCGCGCAAATAACGGCTGCCATTATCAACGTTGCCGATTAAAAATATTTTATCTTGCAAATTATCCTGTTTGATTAAATTTTCGTATAACGGCCGTTCGCTTCCTTCGCCCATTATTACCGCCACGGCATCCGGCCTGATTTCCAAGACCTTCGGAAAAATATTGATCAAAAATTCGTAATTCTTGGCATAGTCCAGGCGGCCGATCGAACCGATGAGATATTTCCCCGCCAGATCGCGGCCTGCCTTCTGCGAAAAAAAATTGATTGCCTCCGACCGCGGAACGAAGTTCATTTTCTCCGGATCCAAACCGTTATAAATCAGAATTCCTTTCTTAGTTAACTTTCCTTGCCCGAATTTTTCCCAATTTTCTCGGGAGACAAAAACTGGCGCATCCACGAACAACAAGCAGAATTTAAAAAATAACCAATAGGCTAATTTTAGAATCGGCGATATCTGATAATGTTCGTCGAGCATCGACATACCCCTAAAAGTAAAAACAGTTCTTATTTTTTTACCGGCCAGCTTGGCGCCGATAGCGCCGGGCAAGGCGTTGGAACTATTGAAATGGACGACGTTAAAATCATGCTGCCGCAAATAACGGGCGATCTCGCCGATAAAAAAAAGATTAGCCAAAGGATTATGCGTTCTCTTCAGCCATTGAAACCGATAATAAGGAATTTTTTCTTTATCCAATTCGGCCGGCAGCCAATCGCCGTCGCCAAAACCGACGGTCACCTCGTGGCCGCGCTTTTTCATTTCTCTGGCCAGATTCAGTACCGAAGTCTGCGCCCCGCCCACGACGGCCTTCGTTATTACTAAAAGAATCCTCATAAATACGCAAATTATCCACCTCTTTTGTCATCCCGAGCCCATGGCGAGGGATCTATTAAGCAAATACCTCGTATTTTATCAATCAAAATTTTTATTGATGAAATATAAACTTCTCGGATAATAGATCCTTCGTCGCGCGCCGAGGCGGCTCGCTCCTCAGGATGACAAAAAATAGCATCTATTATTTTTTGTAAATCGGGTTCATCTTTCTAAGTTTCTCAACAATTGGCGGTAAAATCTTGATTAACTTGTCGATTTCCTCTTTCGTATTGTCTTTGCCCAAGGTAAAGCGGATCGAATAGTGCGAGTCTTCTTCGCAAACACCCATCGCTTCCAAGACTTCCGATGATTTCAAACTGTTGGAGGCGCAGGCCGAACCAGTGGAAACGGCCACACCTTCAAAATCCAAAGAGATCAAAACCGATTCGCCCTCGGCGCCGCGGAGAGTGAAATGGGCGTGCGCCGGAGTGGAATTGGCCCGATCGGTATTTAGAACCACATCGGGAATATTTTTCAGCACTCCTTCGACCAGCCGATCCCGCAAAGCGGCGATTTTTTTATTATTTTTTTCTCGTTCTTTTTCAGTAATCAGCGATAAAGCTTCCCCCAAGCCGACAATGCCAGTCACATTCAAGGTGCCGGAACGGATATTCCGCTCATGGTGGCCGCCTAATTGGATCGGCGCGATCAGCGCGCCCTTCCTTATATATAGTAAGCCAACGCCTTTGGGCCCGTAAATCTTATGACCGGACATCGAGAGCAGATCAACATGAAGTTTATCGACATTGCAATCGAAAAAATTCACCCCTTGCGTGGCATCAGTATGAAAATAGATTGCTCGGGGTTTGGGTAATTTTTTCGCCGCCCCGATCCGCTGCCATTCGTTCATCCTGCCTTCATTGATTTTCTCGATCAATTTGCCGATCTCTCTGATCGGCTCGCAAATGCCGACTTCGCTGTTGACATACATAATTGAAACCAAAACCGTATTTTCCTTGATTGCGTTTTTCACGTCTTCCGGATTTACCGCACCGTTTTTATCGACCGGCAAATATGTGACTTCGACGCCTTCCCGCTCTAAGTCGCGGCATGGTTCAATGATCGCATCGTGCTCGACTTTGGAGGTAATGATATGCGGCTTGGCAATTTCACTTTTAAACGCTTTGATCACTCCTCTTAAAGCTAAGTTGTTCGATTCGGTTGCGCCGGAAGTAAAAATTATTTCTTGACTCTCACAGCCGAAAAACTTGGCCGCCTTAGCCCGGGCTTGATCCACGCCCAAAACCGCCTTTTGTCCATAGGCATGGATTGAAGACGGATTGCCAAAAATCTCCCGCCAATACGGCTCCATCGCTTTTAAAACTTTCTTATCCGCCGGAGTCGTGGCGCTGTGATCTAGATATATCATAAATATGATGCTAATCCGCGAATGAGCGCGAATGCCGCGAATAACGCGAATCAAAATACAAAAAATTTTATTATACCAATTCTATAATCTTATTGATCAGCTGCCGATAGGTCATTCCCTGGTCCATCATCAGCATCGGGAACATCGAGATGTCGGTGAAACCGGGCAAGGTGTTGATCTCATTGAAATATATTTGGCCTTGATGGAGGAAAAAATCCACGCGGGCAAAGCCGGAGCAGCCGCAAAGCCGATAAACTTTTTCCGCCAGCGTCCTGATTTCGCGCGTCTCGGCGCGGCTTAAGCGGGCTGGAATGATTGCTTGGGCCTGGCCTAATTTATATTTATCATCGTAATCGTAAAATTCTTTGGCCGGCTTTATTTCTCCGGGCCGGGAAATGATCAATTCCTTATTGCCCAGCACCGCCACTTCGATTTCCCGCGGACTGACTAAGCCTTCTTCGACTAGGATTTTTTGATCATGCTTAAAAGCTTCTTTAATGGCGCTCGCCAAACCGCTTGGCTTGACCACCCGCGTTATGCCGACCGACGAACCGGAATTGGACGGCTTGACGTAAACCGGGAAGCGCAATCTTTTTTTAACTTCCGCCGCAAATTTTACTAAATCATTTTTTGGTCTTAAGTCAGCGTCAAAAGCTAAAAATTTCACTTGTCGGATTCCTGCGCCGCTAGCTAATTCTTTGCAGACGGCTTTGTCCATGCAGAGCGCTGATGCCAGCACGCGGCAACCGCAATATTTTATTTTTTGCGATTCAAAAATGCTTTGCAGGATTCCGTCTTCGCCGAACCGGCCGTGGGTCATCGGCAAAGCGACATCAAAACGGTTCTTAAAATTCTCAATCAATAATTTATTTTTGGCCGTTGTTTTCAAATGCGCCGGATCCGGCACATCATAAAATAAACCGTTCTTATGCCAATAAACGCAGATTAATTTATATTTACGGAAATTAAAATTCTTAAAGACATTAATAGCCGAAGCCACTGAAACTTCCGCTTCGTTGCCCAAACCGCCGAAAAATAATGCGACTGTTTTCATAACACGCAGGATTTAAGAATTGGCCCCGTCGCAGTCTCCTCCGCCGGCTGGCGGATCGGGACTGCGACGCCGATTAATTACTTTCGCCGCAGTCCGCTTCGCAAGACTGGCGGCGGGGCGAAATGGAAATAAATTTATTCGTTAATGACTTTTTTTACTTCCGGCACTTCCTTCTTCAGTATCGCTTCCACGCCTTCTTTCAAAGTAAGCTGTGACATCGGGCAATGAGCGCAATGGCCGACCAAACCGACTTTCACCGTACCGCTTTTCTCATCAAAGCTTTTGAACTCCACATCTCCTCCGTCAGCCTGCAAAGAAGGGCGAACAGTATCTAACGACTTTTTTATCTTTTCCTCTATTTTTTTGTCTTTATCCTTTATGCTCGGCATAATTTTTAAATTTTGTAATTTTTAATTTTTAAATAATTTTTAAATCATAATTTTTAAACAAACAATTTAAATCCGAAGTTTAAAAATTAAAAATTTTGATTTATTTAAAAATTATAAAATTAAAAATTAATACTTATTTATTCTTCTTCTGATAATTTTCTATCGCCTTCTTTAATGCGTCCACGCCGAGCATCGAGCAATGAACTTTGACTTCCGGCAAGCCGCCCAGATCTTTGACCACGTCGTCTTTGGTGATTTTCATCGCCTCCTCGAGAGTTTTTCCTTTGACCATATCGGTCAAATCCGAAGACACGGCGATCGCCGCGGCGCAGCCTAAAGTCTCGAATTTAATATCTTTAATAATATTATTTTCGATCTTCAGATATATTTTCATCACGTCGCCGCAGACCGGATTGCCTTCCTGCCCGACCGCGTCGCAATCTTTCATTTCGCCCTGGTTATGCGGATTCTTAAAATGCTCTAAAACTTTTGGGGTATACATATGATTAAATCGTAAATTTCCGCCAAAGGCGGATCAGCCTCTGGCTGAAAGATTTAAAGAATTATAAATTATTTCTATTAAATATTGCCATACTTTTTTAATTAAGTCAAGTATTTTATCTAAAATAAGCAAAAACCCCCAATCGGGGGCTTATTCTTAAATCTTAAATCCTAATTCTTAAATCTTTGGTTCTGCCGCAATCACTGCCTCGGGACCATGATGCAATCATAAATTTTCCGGCAGCAGTCCGAACTGATCCTGCTGCATGGCTATATTCCTAAATCTTTATTTGATAATGACTTGAGTGCCGATTTCCGCCCAATTATAAAGGGTTTTGGCTTCGCCATTCCGCCCCACCCGAACGCAACCATGAGAAGCCGGATGGCCAAGATCTTTTTCCCCTTCACGCCGGCCGTCGGGCCAATAAGGCAGCTCGTGAATCCCGAATTGAGTACCGATAAAACCCATCCAATAAGGCATCCAGAGCTTGGCCGAATTTGACCAAGCCTTGGGATTTTTATTGGCAATGGCAAAAGTTCCCTTGGGGGTCGGGTGGGCTTTGGTGCCGGTAGAGGCGATGAATTTGCCCAGCTCAACTTTTCCCAAAAAATAAGAAAGTTCCTGTTTGGCAAGATTTATTTCGATATGTTTTTTCAGTTTAACCGTCGTTGAGCTGGCCGGATCATAGCCGGATTTTACTTCCGCGCCGTCCTGATGGCTGTCGCCATCGGTGTCGGGGTTGGTCGGATCAGTTTTGAAAAGCAGTTCCATCCGGTCGGACAAACCGTCTTTATCGAAATCTGTTTCCTTCAATTTAACTTTTCCTTTTTGTAACGGATCATAACCGTTTTTTATTTCCTCGCCATCGGGAAATCCGTCGCCATCAGTGTCGGCCTTGGCCGGATCAGTATGGAAAACCTGGGTTTCCCAAATATCAGGAATGCCATCATTATCAGTGTCGGCTAAACTGGCCGCCCGGACGGGATAAGTAATAAGTAAAAAGTAAAAAGTAAAAAAAATAACTCCTAAAATAAAATATCTTTTCATAAGACAGGCAAAGCGATTAAACAGGTTTCCTTTTAAACTCTTATTCTATCTCTTTTTTACTTTTCACTTATTACTTTTTACTTATTTTGGCTACGGCAGAGTCTCTCGCCGAGGACGCTGCCGAAATGCTCCTCGCGTCAGAGTCCCCTGACCGGGAGACTCTGACGGGGCCAAAAGCGATTAAAAAATTTTACTTTTTACTTATTATTTTTCTTCTCGAAAATTAAAAATCGGGCCGACGGCCAAAAATTTCTTATCGCCGCGCGCAAAGGAATATACCAGCAATTTGACGCCGGATAAATTTTCCCTTATCCGGCTCGCGCCGGAAATCGAGGTTAAGCTGAAACTTTTGCTTCCCCCGCTCGCCACTGAAAAAGCATGGGCAAAATCATTGATAAAAGCGTAATCTTCTTCATTCAACTCCTGGTTTTGCAATTCTTTGCCAATGATCGCCTCGGCGCCCGATAAATTTTTCTCCATCGTTTTCAAATCAGTCAAAACCGTGTTTTCGCCGTCGCTGACGCCGAGCAAGCTAAGCATCTGGATGATCATTCGCGTATTGAAAATAAGTTCGCGGCTCAAAGTCAGATCCGGTTCGATATATTGATAAAGCGGCGTCAGGTTGCCGGTGCCGGTCTGATTAAGGCGGGTTGCGTCCCGGCTCTTATAAGGCGCGAAGGTATCAGCCGTCAATTCGTCATTGGCCCAGGCGGCCAGCGCCAAATCTTTATTTCTGTTCTGCCAGGCGGCGCTGTTCATCACCGCGACCTTGGTTAATTCCCGGGCCCGCAAAAATTTGCTGCTGATATCCATGGTGCTCCAATAGGAATTGGCATGCCAGGCGTTGACGTTAAAATTTGCCAATAATTTACGCAAACTCTGGGATTGTTCCGCGTACCCGGTATAATTGGCATTGGCGGTAAAATAATCGTCAGCCGAGCCGCTTAAAGGATAGATCAAATTTAAGACATCGCGGGCCGAGCCGACGCAGCGATAATAGCCGACTTTGCCAGGCACGGGGCAGGCGGTCGCCGTGGTCTGCGCCGTTTTATCACTGCCTGAAAACAGCCCGGTAGCGGGATAGTTCAACTGGCTAAAAATATAATCGTCCGGCCAAAAAGAGCCAGTGAGCATTTTAAAACCAAGCAGCGGCTTAGTGGCCGTGGCGGTCTTGTTCAAGCCGCCTTCCAGCGCGGAAAAATCGATCGCCGCCAATTTATTTTGCAACAGCGCCAAATTCGCGTCATTGTCAGCCGGCGCTCCTTGTAAAATTTGGGTGATGTCGGACTTGCCGCTGAAAGCATCGTTAAACACCCGCTCATAATTAAGGTAATTCAAATCGCCGCGCAGGCCGGAAAAGAAAGATTGTATTTTGTAAATCTTCGCCCAGCGATTCTGCAAATTTTGATCCGCGGCCAGATCCGAAGAAATAAGAAAAGCCGTCGACACATTTATCCGCCAATCATCCTTATCCAATAAACAATTAAGGCAATTAGCGTCCCGATAGTAAAGCGGAAAAACCGAATTTAGCCAGCGCGACGCCAAATAAAAGTTATGCAGCCGGGCGTTGCTTTGATAATTTGCCGGCACGGCGAATGTCTGATAATCACGCTGATAAAGCAGGACGGGAGACTTGACCGCGGCGTTCGCGGCCCGGATCAATTTAAGTTCGGCGCCCACATCGTCGGTAAGATAGGCGGGCAGCTGCAAAGAATATTGCGACGCCTCACTCGAGCTGAAATTCGTGGAGCCGCTCAAGCCGGACGCGGCGGAAATTTGATCGTCCATCGGAGCGAGCAAGCTCAACGCCGTGGCAAAATAAGCCGTTTCCAGCCGCGAGGCTTCCAGCGCCACCTCGTTAATCGTGCCTTTTTGGTTAAGATTGTTTTCGTATCTTTGTTTGGCCAGCTGATACAAACGCTGATCGGCCGCCCAAAGATTATCATAAAAAACCGTGCTTTCCACTTCCCGGTAAGCCAGCTTCAAGACGTTCTGATAATAATAAACAAGAAAATCGCCGGTGATCAAAGTCGGCACTTGTTTGGCGTCGAGCGCCGCGTACATTTGGAAAAAACCATCAGCTTCCGCGCTGAAAGGATTGTCCAAAACGGCAAAACCGTTATTGTTTAAACTATCAAGGCCGGCATCGAGACTCATTTTCCGGTCAACGTCATAATAATTGGCCGCTTCGGTTTTGGCATTGAACGGCAAAGTTAAATTGGCCGGAGCAAGAACGATCAGAGAACTTGTCGGCCGATAAAAATCGCCGAAGCTGGCTTTCTCGGCCAGCTGTTCGGAGGCGGCCGTGCCGGTGGCCGCGCCGGTTTGCCCGGCTTCGCCGATACTGGGCAAAGTGGCAGTCGAGGAAGCAACCGGCGTCACCGGCGCCGTGGAAGTGGCGGCCGGAATCGGCGGCGGGGTTTTTGTTTTAGACTCATTAGCGAAGCGCATGGCCAAAAAAACCAAAATGACCACGATAGCCAAAATAAGAAAACTTCCCAAAACGATAAAAACAGTTTTATTTTTTTCCAGCCATGATTCGTTTTGTTCTTGATTGTCCATAAATAATTAGCGAGCACACAATCCGAACCTACAAAATATCCGAATACAGCGAATATGACTCCGAAAATTAATTCGATTTGTAGAGTTCGTAGTATTCGGATATTTCGGGGGTTCGGATTATATTTATTTCAAATACTTTTGCTTGTTCCGGTTATGTTCTTCCAAGGTTTTGGAAAAAATCGTCTCGCCATTGGCCGGATTGGTAAGAAAATAATAATAATCGGTCTTTTGGGGATAGATTGCCGCGTTGATCGCGGCGAGCGACGGATTGCAGATCGGCCCGGGCGGCAAACCGGCAAAACGATAAGTATTATAAGGGGAATCGAGCTGGGTTTCTGCCAGGGTATGCACCGCCTGATTATCGCCCAAAATGTAACTTAGCGTAGCATCGGAACCGAGCGGTTGATTGATCTTGAGGCGATTCCAAAATATTCCGGAAACAGTTTTCATCTCCTCGGCCTTTCTGACCTCTTTTTCAATGATTGAAGCCAAAATTATAATCTCATAAATACTTTTCCTTTCTTGCGCGATGTCTCCCCGCATCACCGGGGTTAATTTAGCGTCCAGATTGCCGATCATTTTTAAAATCACGTCTTCGGCCTTGGCATTATTGAACACCCGAAAGGTGTCGGGAAACAAATAACCTTCCAAACCGTAATTTTTGGGTTTATCGGCCAGAACGGAAAATTCGCTTGAATAATCCGGCAACCGGCCGCTCTGATATTTAACGAGCGGTTCACCCGCGAGCTGATAAAAAGCAGTGGTGGAAGCAATGCCCTCGCTTTGGAAATATTGGGCGATGTCCCGCAAATCCCAACCGGGAATGATGGTTATTTCTTTTTCTATATCAACGATCTTTCCCGCCACCAATTGCGCCACGATCTCCTTGACGGTCATGGCCGGGCTTAGCTGATAAACTCCGGCTTGCATGCTTGAGCCGTATTTTGATCGCCAAACGTAAACCTCAAAATGAAATTCCGATCTGATGAGCCCGGCTTTTGCCAAGTCCGCCCCGATCTTTTTGACTCCCTCTCCGGTGGCGACCGTAAATCTGACCGAAGCCCCGTTATTGTTAACCGGAAAATTAATATCGCTGTAATAGGAAAAAATAACAATGGCGGCAATGACCGCCGCGATCAAAAATAAATACTTGATGATTTTAAAAGACATTGCTATCTCGCGCTTCTTTAAAATAATTACGGCCGATTGGTTAAAACATTATCCGGCTTATTATTTTTAGACAGGCTTTAATTAATTTTATAAAAACTTTTGCTGATTATTTTACAAATATTTTTGCAACCCCGATTCTTCCATTTTCTTGAGCAGTTTGGTGACGTGGACGACTTCGCTTTTGGGAACGACCAGCAAGGCGTCGGGCGTATTGATCACCACCATTCCGTTTAAGCCGACAGCCGCTAAAACTTTCCCCGGTTCCAAATTATAAAGCAGCGAATCATTGGTATTGAAAGCGACGACCCGGCCATGGGCGACATTCTGCTCGCGGCTTTTTTCCAAAGCTTCCTTTAAAGCGTACAAAGTGCCGGGATCCGACCAGCCCATATTCAATTTGATCACCGCCGCTCGCGACAGATCCAGCTTTTCCAGGATCGCCTCGTCAAAATGCGTTATCCGCGCTTCATGATATCTTCCATTTTTGACCGGATGATAGATATCCGGCGCCAAGCGCTGATAACTATCGATCAAAAATTCGATCGAAGTGACAAAATAGCCGGGATTCCAAAAATAATCGCCGCTGGCGAACATTTCCGCGCATTCTTTTTCCGGCGGGCGGTATTTCCAGCCGGCGAAATGATGCACGGGAAATTTGCACGTTTCACCTTTCTTGGCGCCCAGTTTTATCCAGCCCAGATTATTATTGGCAAAGCGCGGCTGTTCGGCCAGAAAAATAAATCTGGCCGGATCAAGCTCCACCAATTCCTCGGCGGCGCTCAAGGCGCGGGTGAATTCTTCGGTCCTTTTCATCAGGTGATCCGACCAAAGAATGCCCATTGCCCCCCGATATCCCCGGCGATAAAGCTCGTTAACGGCAAAACAAACGGCCGGACCCAGATCGCGGCGAGCAGGCTCGATCAGAATATTCTCTTGCGGCAAATCCGGCAGCTGCTCATGAATTATCCGACGATAAAGCTCGACGGTTTGGATGAAGATATTTTCCGCCCCAAAAGCCGGGGCGATCCGTCCGAAAGCCAGCTGTAAAGTGGAGGAGCCATTGAAGATCCGGTCGAATTGCTTGGGCGAATTGATCCGGGAAAGCGGCCACAATCTGGTTCCGACCCCGCCGGCAAAAATCACTAGCTTCATTAAATAAGAGTCACTTGCTGAATTGCCTCCCAACAAAACAACATTCGAACAATAATTATTATTTGGTGTTGATGAAAACTACCACTGTCTGCCCCGGCTGTAAATTCCCTTCCGTGATCTCCACCGAACCGTCATCGCCTCTTAAACCGATCTTAACCGGCACTTCAGCGATATTGCCCTTGGCCAAAATTCTGATGATCTTATCGCCGCTGGTCTTGACGATTACGGCCCGCTCCGGCACGGTAAGGACATTGGCTCTTTTATCAGTGATGATCGTCACGTTAGCGGTCATTCCCGGCTTGATTTGCGCCAATTGCTCGGCCGGATCGGTAAATTTTATTTTCACCCGGTAATAAGTGACATCCTGGATGACGGTCGAAGCCGGATCGATGAAATAAACGCCGCCATTGAATTTTTTATCAGCGCCGAAAGCGTCCAGGGTTATTTCTACCGCGTCATCCTGCTTGACTTTGACGATATCGGATTCGGAAATGTCCACGCTGATCTCCAGATCGTTTTCCGCCAAGACCGAAAAGACCGGCAGAGTCAGATTGGTTTGTTCGCCTACTTCATAGTTATCTTTAATGACTTGGCCGTCGATCGGCGACTTGATCATATCATCATCGATCTGTTTGTTGGCGAGATCCAGCGCCGCTTGGGCGTTGTTCACTTGCGCTTGCGCCAAATTGACATCCTCGGTTCGCGGCGGGGCCATCAGCTGCGCCAGCTGTTTTTGCGCGGTGTTCAAAGCTTGCTGAGCCGTGTCCGCGCTGTTAGCGGCGGCGGAAATTTTCTGATTGCCGCCCACTTTAGCCGTGGATAAAGCGTTCTTCGCGGCAGTAATCGCCTGATCTCGAGCCGCTTGCGCCGTGTTCAAACTGTTTTGCGCGGCGGTCACATTGGTGTTATAAGCCAAATAAGCATTGTCGAAATTTTGCTGGTCTAAGGAAACGACATTGATGGCCGCGTTGGTAGCGGTAATCTGCGCGCTGATATTGGTTTTATCGGTAGTCAAAACGGTTTGATTAGTGATCGAACTGTTGACAAGGGCGTTGTATAAATTATCCAGGGCGGAAGAAATTTCCTTCAAGCAAGCCAGGGCGTCGCTCGCCGCCTGATCGATATTAGCTTCGCTTTTATTGCTTGCTACCGCCGCCAGACTGCTGTTGGCCGCGGCCAATAAAGTTTGCGCGCTGGCGTAATCGCTCTGGGTTTGCGTCAGATAAATTTTATTTTTCGAACTTAAATAATCCTTGATGGTGTCGTCGGTAATGATCACGTTGATATTATCGAGCGCCGTAACGGCCGACGTCAGTTTTCCATTAAGGTCATTGAGCAAGTTTTCCGTCGCGCTGTCGATCGATTTCTGATAATTGGTCTTGGCATTATCCAGCGCGGTCTGCGCGGCAATTACCGCCTGCTCTTGGGTGGTTTTCGTGGCGGTTAAGCCCTGCAGATCACGCAGATTATTTTGCGTCTGGGTGATGTCTTCGGCTACCGTGAGATTTGTTTTGTTCAAATTATCGACCGCGGCCGAATAAGCGGCATTAGCCTGATCGACTTGCGCTTGTGCCACGGCTAACTGCGCCGCCGTTGCCCCTTGCCTTAATTTTGCCAGGTTGGCTTGCGCTCCGGCCAGATTGGCTTGCGCTTGATCGCGTTGAATGGCTAAAGATTGAAAATCAAGCTGGGCCAAAACCTGGCCGATTTTTATCTTATCGCCGGTGCCAACGAACTTAGCCGCTAATTTACCCGGACTGGTAAAATTCAAATTGATCTGGCTGGGCGATTCAATCGTGCCCACTTCGCTCACTGTTTGGAGCAGATCTTTTCGTTGCACGACATCGGTAACATAAGTGGCGGTATTTTTCCCCCGCGAGGCAAAAACAAATCCTGCCGCCGCCAAAATTACGGCGATAACGATGAAGATGATGATATTTCTCTTAGTAAAAAATTGCTTCTTCATAATTTTTTCCCCCTCCTTTTCAAGGATCCCCCCTCCTTTTCAAGGATCCCCCCTCCTTTCAAAGGAGGGGTTTGGGGGTGGTTCTTGGGGGTGGTTTATTTCATTATCACGTTCTTTTAAAAATTTAATCAGATACTGAACCAGCCCGCCGAGCCCTTCTTTTATTTCTAAATTACGATAACGTAAAATTTTTAGCCCCAAACTTTCTAAAAAAATTTGTCTTATTTTATCTTGCTTTATTTCTTCCTCAGTTTCATGGGTCGCCCCATCTATCTCGATAACCAGCTTTAATTCCGGACAAAAAAAATCAACGATATATTTACCAACTCCCTGCTGTCGGCGGAATTTATATCCCAATTGGCTGTTTCTAAGCTGACTCCATAACAATCTTTCCGAAACAGGCCTCTCGTTCCGCAACTTTTGCCGCAGCTGTTTTTGGGATTTAATATTGTAAATTTTCATAACCACCCCTCCACCCCTCCTTGAAAAGGAGGGGAAGTTTAAACTTGATAGGTATTGCCTTCGCTTTTTTCCATTGCCTCGCGGTTTTCCATGATCCGCTTAACCTTATCGGCAAATTCCTCGGGGCTGAAATCCTGTTTGATGAAATATTGGTTGGCGCCCAAACGCAGGCCGCGGGCTTTGCTGTCCTCGTCGGAAACGTCGGTGAAGATAAAAATGTAGATATCGGAAATTTCCTCGTCGGCGCGGATCGTCTTGATGATTTCGAAGCCGTCGAGCTTGGGCAAGATCAGATCCAAAATCACGATGTCGGCGTCGACTTTCCTGATCTCGTTGATCAGCGCTTCAATATCTTCCTCGTTGCCGCGATTGATCTCGGCGCTAAATCCGCTTAAATTAAACTGCGCCTGCATCGCGCCGGCCAAATTTATATCATCCTCGATAATAAAGACGTTTTTCATATATTTAATGGTTAATTTATTCTCGAATTTACGATAGTATTATAGCACAAACTCATCATTAATCAAATTAAATTCAACTCAAAAGCCCCGGGATAATTCCGGGGCTTTACGGAGAAACTCAATAAGAATTATTTATTTGCCGAGCGGATTGTAGCCGTTCACCACTTCCGAGCCGTCCAGATAGCCGTCGCCGTCCGTATCCGGATTGCGCGGATCAGTGCCCAGCTGCGCCTCTTGCGCGTCGCTCAAGCCGTCATGGTCCGAATCAACCGCCGGTTTCAGGGTAAGCGACTGGGCGATCTTGCTGAAATCAGCCGCGGCGGCATTGTAAGCTTTTTTATCCTTGCTGAAGATTTCCAGGACAACGGTCAAATTATATTTATCATTAAGGCTGACATCATATTGCAAATCCTGTTCCATGATCTCGCCGGTGGATTTCTTTTTAACCTGAACTTCCATCTTGAGCGCCTGGGGGAATTCATCATTTATCTTATAGCTGGTGTTTTGCGAGACAAGCTTGATTTCCATGTCCAGCTGTCCGCCGAGCTGATTGGCCGAATCGACGATCTGCTGGTAATTGGCCAGAATTTCCTCATTGTTCAAATTTTTTGTCTCCGCGGTCTTTTGCTCCAATTTCAATTCCACAAAAGATCCCTCGCTGGTTTTGCTTTTGATGACCACCGGCGCGCCTTTTTCGGTTTGAATGAGCATCGGCCAGCCTTTGATCGAATTGAGGCCGAAAACCGGATCGGCCGATTGATAGGCAAAAATTTCGGAAAACGGACTGGTGTTGACGCTGGTTTTTAACGAATTGATGATGCTGTCAACCGTGGCCTGGTCTTTTTCGTTTTCGCCGTAATCATAATTGATCGACAATAAATATTCCCGCCAGGGGAAAAAGTATAAACTTTTCGACTGGCCCCCGCCGGAAATCGTGATCTTTTCACCCTTCGTACCGTTGATATCCGCTGCTTGTTCTTTGCCGATCTTGATCAGCGTTAAAGATTGCTGCAATTCTTTCTTAAAGATCGGAATGATGTCAGCCGCGCTCAAAAGATGCGGTTCGCGATAAGCGGAGATCAATACCGAGCCGCTTTTATCCTCTTCCTTTTTATTAAAGATCATCAGATTATCTTCATTGGTATATTCAAACGCCCAATCGCTCGGTTTGGTCAGGGAAAAACCCGGGTAATCGCTGGTGAAAACATCGGCGGTTTCCAAATCTTTTTGTTTTTGCAAAAATTTCAAACCGCGATCGTTCAAGGGATTGGCCGCGGCCGGCTGATAGGCGGCTTCGCCTTTTTTGACCCAATCAATGATGGAAGCCGAGTTGATGATATAGCCTAATTCGCCCAAAGTATCGGAATAACCGGCCGTGGTTATTCCCATCACCTGGCCGTTTTTATCAACGGCGGCGCCGCCGGAAGAACCGAAAGAGATAACCGCGTCGGTCTTGATCCAGCTCTTGCCGTACTTATCCAGCTTGCCGCTCACCACTCCTTTGGTGATCGTAATCGTGTCCTGGCCGATGCCCGGATAACCCAAAGCCGTAACTTCTTCGCTGGTGGAGGCCGTGTCGGTAGCCATCAGATCCAAATAAGGCGAAACTGCCGGGGCATTGAGCAAATGCAGCAAGGCGATATCCAGATCTTTGTCTTTGATCACCAGTTCGGCCAGATGCGAACAATCCGGTTCGACGCTGGTGTTGGTGGTCAGACAAATTCCGTAAACCGCGGGTTTATCGCTTTTATCCAGATCGTCTTCAACCGTAACCACGTGAGAATTGGTCAGGAGAAATCCGTCGGAACTGATGACCACGCCCGAGCCGTTTTGAATTTCCGACAAGGCGCCGGTTTGGTCAAGCGACAAAGTTTTAATTTTTACCACGCCCTTAAAAGCTTCTTCTTTAACTAGCGGCACCGGAATGGCCGCCGGCGCCGGGCTGGCTACCGGTTGATTTTCCGGATTAGCGGCGGTAGAGGAAGGGATTAACGCGGAATTTTCCGCGGTCGGCTGCTGGACATTGTTCGCCTGGTTGCTTTTGGCGGGCAAGAAGCGCGAAATCGCGGACGGCAGAGAACAGCCGCTTAAAACGAAGAAGGCGACCAAAACGAGCGACGACAGCTTGAGAATTTTTTTCATAAATATTTTTTAAATTATTAAAAAATGATCATTGTCGGATCTTAAAAAGTTATTTTGAAGTTCCCTCTATTTCTTTCCTGATCTTCTCCGCCACCGCCAGCATTTCGCCCGGTCCGTAATTTTTTGTCGGCCAGGCATCGCTTAAACCGTCGGCAAAATAGCGGGGAATGAAATGAATGTGAAAATGCGGAACGTCGTTGCCGATCACGCAGATTTCCACAAAATCCGCCTTCATCGCCTGTTTGATCTTTGGCATCAATTCTTTGGCTTTCACGAACAAATAAGCGACCAGATCGTCCGGCGTATCCGGCATCATTTGATAATGCTCCTTGGGAATCAACAAAGCGTGCCCGAAATTGACCGGCTTGATGTCCAAAAAGGCCAGGCATTTTTCATCCTCGTAAATTTTGGCCGCCGGAATTTCGCCGGCGGCAATTTTACAGAAAATACAAGACATAAGAAGTTAGAAGTAAGAAGTCAGAAGCAAGAAGTATAAAATTAAAAATTCTTACTTCTAACTTCTTACTTCTTACTTGTTGTTTATTACGTTAATTTTAGCGCTGTAACCCGTGGCCGTGCAGCCGTTTTTGCCCTTGATGTCCACGCGCAAATAATATTTTTCCGGCATCACCGGCATCCGTACCGGCTCTTTGACGATCTTGTGCAGGGCGAACCGGCCGTCGGCCAAAGTATAAAGATAAAAAACTCCCTGCTCGCTTTTAAATAATGATTTCGACAAAGCCAGCGAAGTCGGGACTGTCCAGCTTAATTTTCCCCGATTGGCATTGTGGCTTAAGTTGAATTTCCAGGGATCGTTAAAAAATATCCGGGCATCCTTGCCCTGATCGCCGAAATTCGCCGCGGAAAAATTGGCGAGCGGCACCAAAATTCCGATATTGGCTTTGCTGGACGAAGCCGTCGCCAGCCAGACCATCGCCTCGCCGGCGCGGCAATCCGAATCCCAGGAAACCGAATATTTCTTGCCGATCTGATAATTGCCGGTTTTGATCTGGACAGTGACATTCTTTGCTTGGGCCAGCGCCGATTTTTCCGACTCGGCGATCGAGCTGATAAGCGAGTAAGCGCATAAAACTACCGCCGTAGCGATGGCGCAGACGATGAATATTTTCTTGGGCTGATCGATTTTCAAGATCATTGATCGCGCTTGAGCTTTTCCCACCAAAAGCGATTATTTTTATACCACTCGATCGTTTCTTTCAAACCCGCGGCAAAATCGATTTCTTTTTTCCAGCCCAATTCTTTTTGGGCTTTGGCCGAATCGATGGCATAGCGCCGGTCATGGCCGGGGCGATCGGCGGCAAACTCGATCTTGTCTTCGCCCTCGCCCATCGATTTTAAGATCATTTTCGCCAAGGCCAAATTAGTCAATTCCCCTCCGCCCTTGGTCGCCGTAGCCCCTGGCGCAGGCAAACCGCCCAAGCAATAAGTTTCCCCGGCTCGGCCCTTTTTGATGATCGCTTCCACGCCGCGGTTATGGTCGCGGACATGGATCCAGTCGCGGATATTTTCTCCTGAACCGTAAATCAATATTTTCTTGCCTTGCAAAATATTGGTAACAGCCGAGGGAATAAATTTTTCCGGATGCTGAAATGGGCCGTAATTATTGGAGCAATTGGAAATGGTCGCGGGCAAACCGTAAGTGTTAAAATAGGCCCGGACCAGATGATCGGCGGCCGCTTTCGAAGCGGAATACGGGCTGCGCGGATCATACTTCGTTTCTTCATCGAATGGCGGCTCATTCGGCTCCAGATGGCCGAAAACTTCATCGGTGGAAATATGATGGAAACGAATCTTGCCGTTATTTTTAGCCGCGTCCAGCAAAACCCGCGTGCCTTCGACATTAGTGCGGATAAAATCAGTGCTATCGGCAATCGAGCGGTCAACATGCGTTTCGGCGGCAAAATTAACGATCAGATCAACGCCCTTTACCAAGCCGTTAACCAGCTCGACATCGCAAATATCGCCCTGGACAAACTGATAATTGGGATTATTTTCAACTTCTTTTAAATTTTCCAAATTCCCCGCGTACGTCAAAACATCCAGATTGATAATCTTGTCTTCCGGATATTTTCCGATCCAATATCTGATAAAATCCGAGCCGATAAAGCCCGCCCCTCCCGTGACAAGCATTTTCATAATAAATACTTTTAACTTTTTACTTTTTACTTTTTACTTCCAATAGTCCTGCTTGCGCTCCCGTCTCCTTGAGATTGGCGGCGGAATTTTGCATCGCCAGTTTCATCGCTTTTTTGTAATTGCCTTCGTACATTTCCAGCCCGGCAATTAAAGTGGCGCAAAAAGAATCGCCCACGCCGGTGGTATCGGCGATCTTATTATGAGGCACATGCAAGGATTCGCCGTGATAGAATTCTTCGCCGTCATAATAATCAGCGCCTTTTTCGCCATCGGTAATCACCACGCCGGAGGGACCCAGTTCTTTCAAGGCGATCAATAAATTTTTGGTGTCGTTGAAAAATTTATCGTCTTTGTTCTTAAGCTTTCCTTCGCTCACCGCCAGTTCAATGGCTTCGTCTTTGTTGACCATGAACAGCGCCGTTCTTTTCATGTATTTACGCAAATGCCCGGCGCCGGCGGCGAGCTGGGCATTGCCCGGATTCCAGGCGACCAAGGCGTCTTTGACGCCGAAAACCTTATCCAAAACTTTTTCCCATTCGCCGGAAAGCGAAGAGACATAAAGCCATTTGGCATAGTGCATCATCTGCGCTTCGATCTTGGAAACGGCCAAGAACGAATTGGCGCCGCGATAGACAAAAGCGACATGCTCGCGGTTTTGGTTGATCACCAAAAAGGTAAAACCGGTTTCCTTGCCCTTGAGAACTTTGACCAGGCGGGTGTCAACTTTATTATCGGCCAAATTTTTGATCATCTTTTTGCCGGCTTCGTCTTCGCCGACCGCGGCGAGCAAGGCGGTTTTAAATCCCAATTTGGAAAAACAAACCGCGGCATTATTGGCGCCGCCGCCGGGGAAATGGCTGACATCCGCAATGCGGATCTTCGCTCCCAGCTCGAACCCGACCAGCTTTTGTTTCAAGACATCGTCTTTATTTTCGATCATCACTCCTTCTTCGGTGTAAAAAGTGATGTCTTCGACTATGCCGCCGACGGTAATAAAATCATACTTCATAAAAAGCTAAATTCATATTAATAAGCTTGGGCACATGATGCGAATACTACAAATTTTACGCGAATAATGCGAACTATTTAACGAATTTTAATTCGGTTCGTGGAGTTTGTAGTATTCGCGTAAAATTCGTAGTATTCGTATTATATAACAATATAATTATAGCACACAAACGCTGCCAAATAAAAAACGGCCGCTTTGCAGAGTGTGCAAAGACAGCCGTCAGATGATGCCGATAGTTGGCTACTGGAGTGACGCCAGAACGCCAGCCGCGATGTCGGTATCTCGCGATTCCGTGTTGGAAAATCCTTTCAGTCCCGGGGTTTGTTCCATTTTCTTAGCCCTTTCCGGATGGAAGGCCAGAGTGACTTCGGTCCAGATGACCTGAGCCTGCGCCATGATCCATTCGGATTTCTCCACCAGAACCTTCAGGTCGAGGAATTTGAATTGTTTGCGGAGATGATCCGGCACCCATTTCAATTCATCGGTGAAATCGGCTTCCGTGAAAAATGGCCCGTCATACATGTCGGCCGGTTCAAGTTCATCGAAATTGCGAAGTTCGCATGCTTCCTGGCTGCGTCCGGTCAAGGTTTTGCCGCAATTCAACTCCCGCTGGAGGATCCGCGTCCGCACTTTATAAGAACCCTGCGGCTGTTTCGCGCGCTCATCCAGTGAACGTTCATCCGCTTGATGTTCGCGAAAAAGATGGTCGCCTTCCACGATGGAATAATCGCGCAAACGATCCTTCTTGATCATCAGCGGATCACAGAGACAGAGAGCCAGATCTTCCC
>JAQTUZ010000007.1:27625-69943 GCA_028707065.1 Patescibacteria group bacterium
GAACAGGTCTTCGAGATCCTCCGCCGGAATTTCCGCGGAGATCCTTTTGGCCGGCAGCTCAATAGTGCGATATTCTTCTCTTTCGCTGCCTACCGGCGAAATCAGCGTTTCAATCGCCCAACGAAGATCCGAAGGGTGATCGAACCAGCGGAAATCTCCGGCTTCAAGATCCAGCAAACAAAGCTGAAACCCCTTGCCTTTGCTCTTACGGAGATTCCTCTGCACCGGGCCGTAGTAAAACTTGGGGCTTTTCGTAGCTGTGGCTTGAGCCATAAGCACGTCCTCCTCTGGTGGATGGTTGTTGTGAAAGAAACCTATTTATCTAGGCATTAAAAATGCCCTTTATATCAAATGTACACTAAAGAATAACTCTAACACAATTATTATTATTTGTAAATACCCCGAACAAATTGAAAAAGCCGGACACCCAAAGGTGCAAGGCCTGCAATCTCGATCCGACAAAACGCTCAAGCGGCGGAATCGCTCCGCCGAATTGCGCAATAATTTATACCAGCGATCTTATTCGCGGATAATTATAGATTAACGCCAACGAATTTAGCTGTCAACCGATCGGTTCTCTCTGCCATGCAGCAGTCTCCCGCAGACCCCCGTGCCATGCACCCCCCGTGCCATGCAGCAGTCTCCCGCAGGGGACTGCTGCGATTTAACCGATCGGTTCATGGAATTTCGCCTCGGCGCGGCGGGGAATGATGTTATGCTCGCGGTTGTATTTTTCCTGGATGCGGCGGCGGCGGCGCGTTTCATCGATGGCGAATTTCATCGCCGGAGTGATCTTATCGGCATACATTATCACTTTGCCTTCTTCGTGGCGGGCGGCGCGGCCCATCGTCTGTATCAATGCGGTTTCGTTGCGCAAAAAGCCGGAGATGTCCGCGTCCAAAATAGCGATTAGGGAAACTTCGGGCAGATCCAATCCTTCGCGCAAAAGATTTACGCCGACCAGGCAATCGTAGGCCCCTTCCCGCAATTCCCGCAAGAGCGCGACGCGATCAAAAGTTTCCACTTCGCCATGCAGATATTTCACTCTGATCCCGGCTTCGGCTAAAAAATCCGCCAGCTCTTCGGCCATCCGCTTGGTCAGCGTCGTCACCAAAACGCGCTGATTGCGATCGGCTCTGGCGCGGATCTCGCCCAGCAAATTTTCAATCGAGCCTTGATTGGGCCGAACTTCCACTTCCGGATCCAATAAGCCGGTCGGGCGGATGATCTGCTCCACCACTTGCTTAGAATTTTTAAATTCGTATTCGCGGGGCGTAGCCGAAACATAGATCACTTGATTGACTTTGCTTTCAAATTCGGCAAAGGTCAGCGGCCGGTTGTCGCGGGCAGAAGGCAAGCGGAAACCGAATTCGATCAAAGTGTCTTTGCGCGAACGGTCGCCGAAATACATTCCGCCGATTTGCGGCAAAGTGACATGCGACTCATCAACGAACATCAGATAATCAGACGGAAAAAAATCGATCAGCGTCGCCGGCGGCATTCCAGCCGCGCGGCCGGACAAATGGCGGGAATAATTCTCAATCCCATTGCAATAGCCGATGGTCTCGATCATTTCCAAGTCATAGCGGGTTTTCTTATCAAGCCGATAAGCCTCGACTTCCTTGCCCTGCTTTTTCAATTCTTTCAGCCGTTCTTCCAATTCCTCGCGGATCTTCACCATTGCTACCTTCATCTTGTCAGCCGGCGTCATAAAATGCTTGGCCGGCAGAATGATGATTTCCTCAAGTCCAGTCCCTGGCGCTTTCGATAAGTCGCGCGTCCAAACCGGTTTTTTCTCGCCCGGATTGATATTATAAATTTTTATCTTCTCGATCGTATCGGCCATCAGAATAATCCTGACGACCGCTTCGCCGGTCGCCAGATGAATATCCAGATTTTCGCCGCGGACCCGGAATTGGCCGCGCAAAATTTCCAAATCATTCCTTTCATATTGGATGGAAACCAGCTCGCGCAGAATATCATTGCGCTTGATTTTCTGCCCGACGGAAAATTTTTTGCTCATCGCCACGTATTCTTCGCGTTCGCCCAAGCCGTAAATGCAGGAAACGCTCGCGACAATGATCACGTCGCGCCGATTGATCAAAGACTGCGTGGCCGCATGGCGCAAGCGGTCGATCTCTTCGTTGATCTGTGTTTCCTTCTCTATATATGTATCGGTTTGAGGAATATAAGCTTCCGGCTGATAATAATCATAATAAGAAACGAAATAATGCACCGCCGCCTCGGGAAAAAATTGCTTGAACTCGCTGTATAATTGCGCGGCCAGAGTTTTGTTGTGCGAAATGATCAAGGTCGGCCGGCTCTCGGCGGCGATGATATTGGCCATGGTAAAAGTCTTGCCTGATCCGGTCACGCCTAAAAGCGTCTGGTCGCGCCAGCCTTTGGCCAATCCTGCCTCCAGCTTTTCGATCGCCTGCGGCTGATCACCGGTAGGATTGTAATTTGATTCAAGGTTGAATAAAGACATGCTGATTAAATGTTATTCGTTATGGTCTGCCGGCTTGTCCGCCTCCTTGTCCGCCTAGGGCGGAGGGCGGGCGGCTGCTTGCCCCGAGCGAGCGGCAGCGAGTCGAGGGGATCACCGGTGAGGAGATAATCAGATTGTAGATTAAATAACGGCGTAATAATGCCAAACACTTTATCAAAATAAGACTGGGTTGACAAGGCGCCAGCTGGATGGTAATTTATAGCCACCTCACTTCGTCAAAATTTTCAAGGAGGGAATATGAAATCAAGGAAAATCGGCGATCCGGTTTCTGTCTTGGGCAGAGTTGTTTTCGACAGAAAAAATAAGAAGTTTGGCCGGTTAATTTGCCTGCGACCGATTGGCGGGGAAATCGTCGCTATCGATCTTACTTCTATAAGAAAAAAGGCTGAAATCCCGAAAAAAATCAAACACTGCGAGTTTAAAGCGATTGGCACCTACGTCGGGAATATTCATGATCCGACCGGCAAAACAAGCGCTGAAATCAAACTGATCAAATCCAGCACTATCATCCTCGAGACCAGTTACTTTTAGCCGCATCTTCCCGATCGCACTCTCTCAAAGGGCTCTAAATATGAGCTCTTTTTTTATTTGACTTTATAAGCGCTCATTTGTTTGGCCATTTCTTTCTCCAAAACATCAACCCGATTGGACAGCGGACCGGCCGCGGCCGCGATGACAACGTAAGCGACGATCAGAGAAACCACCGCCGAGATTGATCACGCTGACGATGATCGAGAGCGGCATTCCGCTCTTATTCTTAGCCGGGGCGGCCGCGATTTGTTCGGAAAATTGTTGATCCAAAAAAATTTAATTTACTATTTTATTTAATAATTATACCATAACGCCCGACTTGACTAAAATCGGATTACTTAATAGAATACTGGCAACTGAAAGGAGGCGGTTATGGCTGAACCATTGAGCTCTTTTTTGAAAGGGATAATCGTTGACGCGCGAAATTATTCGGATGATCGGGGAATAGACAGGATCAGGATAGTCCTTTACTGTCAGGAAACCGAGACGCTGGCCAAGATCGTCTTGAAGAGTAAGCTGGCTAAAGCTTGGGAGAAGGAAATGCCCGAAGTCATCAAGAAAAGGACCAAATTCTACTTCGAAGGAATTTTGGTCAACTATCTGGGCGAAATCGTTACAGTCGCGACAAAAATGGCGGTCCTCCTCTCGGCGCCGGTAAAACAAGCCGCGACGCGGATAGTGCACGAAACCGATCAGGTCTTCGCGTCTTCCGTCCCCTGATCATTTTTGGCAAAATGTCACCCCGCGCCCTTGATCTCCAAGGGCTTTTTATTTGGATTGACAAGCGGGATAAAAAGGCCTAAGATACTAAGTAATCGAACGGCGATTGCCGCGGCCACCAACCGCGGGACCGATTCCCTTTTTACGGGCTAAGCCGTCATTAAACAAGTCTTGTCGGAAAAGCCGATGGGTAAAGCCGGGTGGAACCACGAACAGAGCGAAGCTCTGAATCTCGTCCCAGCGCAGAATAGTCATTTATGATTATTTTGCGTTCGGACGAGATTTTTTTTATGCGCCAAGCGCATAAAAAATTACAAATTATTAATTACAAATTACAAATGAAGGAGGGCAATTTAATTTTGGAAAAGAGCTATTCTTTTTCACTAAGAATAATAAAACTTTACAAATATTTAACCGAAGCAAAAAGGGAATATATTTTGTCTAAACAAGTTCTACGAAGCGGAACGTCGATTGGCGCCAATGCCGAAGAGGCGGTCGGTGGACAAAGTTATAAAGATTTTGCCGCCAAAATTGGCATCGCCTACAAAGAAGCCAGAGAAACCAGATACTGGTTAAGATTGCTTAAAGATGGTCAATATTTAGAAAATTTGTTTGCCGAATCTATTACCAAAGATTGCGAAGAAATCTGTCGAATATTAAGCAGAATACAGATCACTTGTAATAATAAATAAAATAATTTGTAATTATTAATTTGTAATTTCTAATTTTATGAATTCTCTCGAAACAATCCGCCACTCGTTATCCCATGTCCTCGCGTCCGCGGTCGCGGAACTTTATCCCGACGTTAAATTCGCCATCGGCCCGGCCATCGACACCGGCTTTTATTATGATTTTGATTTTGGCGACCAAAAGATCGGCGATGCCGAATTAAAAGAAATTGAGAAGAAAATGGAGCATCTGGCCAAACAGAATCTGCCAATTACAAATGACAAATTACAAATTGACGAAGCGATAAAAAAAGCCGAGAAAGAAAACCAACCGTATAAAAAAGAATTGATCGAAGATTTGAAAAAGCAGGGAGAAAAAGAAGTAAGCTACTATACGGTCGGAAAATTCACCGATCTATGCAAAGGCCCGCACATCGAAAATACCAATCAGATTCCCAAAGGCTCGTGGAAACTGAACAAGCTGGCCGGCGCTTATTGGCGCGGCGATGAAAAAAATAAGATGCTCACCCGGATTTACGGCTTGGCATTTGCCTCCAAGGAAGAATTGGATAACTATTTAAAAATCCTTGCCGAGGCGGAAAAAAGAGACCACCGCAAATTGGGCAAAGAAATGGGCTTATTCATTTTTTCCGATCTGGTCGGCCCCGGCTTGCCGATCTACACGGAAAAAGGCGCGATCGTCCGGAGGGAAATAATCAATTACTCCAACGCCCTGCAAAAAACGATCGGTTATCGCGAAGTGCACACCCCTAATATCACCAAGGCGGAATTATTCAAGGTTTCCGGCCATTATGAAAAATATCAGGCCGATATGTTCAGGGTCGTTTCCCACTATACCGAGGAAGAATATTATTTAAAGCCGATGAACTGCCCGCATCACACGCAAATTTACGCCTCGACGATGAGAAGCTACAAAGATTTGCCGATCCGCATCGCCGATTTCGCCAATCTTTATCGCGACGAAAAACCGGGCGAACTTTCCGGCCTGACCCGCTTGCGCTGCTTTTGCCAGGACGATGGCCATTGTTTCTGCCGCGAAGACCAAATCAAACAAGAATTCATCGCCGTACTGGGGATTATCAAAAAAGCCATGGAGACTTATGGCATGAAATACAATGTGCGCTTATCGCTTTGGGATGAAACTAAAAAAGAAAAATTTTTGGGCGACCCTTCAACTTGGGAAAAATCGCAAAAAATTCTGGAAGAAATTTTAATCGAAAGCAAGATTGATTATTATAAAGCTGTCGGCGAGGCCGCGATCTATGGGCCAAAAATGGATTTGATCTCCAAGGATTCGCTCGGGCGCGAATGGCAAATTTCCACCATTCAACTGGATTTCATCATGCCGCGAAGATTCGGCCTGACTTTTATTGATTCGGACGGCAAAGAAAAAACTCCGGTAATGATCCACCGCGCCATTGTCGGTTCGCCGGAAAGATTTATGGGAATTCTGATCGAGCACTATGCCGGAAATTTCCCGGTCTGGCTCTCGCCGGTGCAGGTGAAAATTTTATCAGTCGGTGAACATCATCTTGATTATTGCCGCGAATTGCTCGCCAAATTCCAAGCTCAAGAAGTGCGCGCCGAACTCGACGATTCCGACGAAACCGTCGGCAATAAAACCCGCAAAGCCGTCAACGAAAAAATCCCCTATATCCTGGTCGTCGGCGATAAAGAAATGGCTTCAAACACTCTGGCAATTCGCGAACGAGGGCAAAAAGATTTAAAAAATATGAATTTTGACGAATTAGTTGAAACAATAAAACAGGCGAGGCCAAAAATTTAGTCGGCCGTCCGTCATCGTCCGCCGTAGTCCCGCCTCGGGACGAAGGCGGAGAGCGCGGCTCAAGAGACACCAAAGAAATGGATCTGGCTGAACTGGTAAAAATAATTTCCGACTCCAAACCCAAAATATAAAACTAAAAACCCCGGATCAAACTCCGGGGTTTTTAAAATTGTGCCATGCTGCAGCCTTGATCTTAAACGTTTGCGGCTGAAGCGAATTTTAATATTTTAAAAGAGCAGCCCGCATGAACTGCTCTTTATTTGATTTGATCTTAAAGACGATTTCTTCTTGCCATACGCGGACGATCGTCCTCATCGGATTCGATATCCCGAAGGCGATTGCCGACCATATCTTTGACATATTGATTTTCTCCGCCCAGCTGGTCGTAAATTGCCAGAGCTTCTTTGGAAAAACCTTTTAAAAAATCCCTTACCCGCTGGTCAACGATGTCTTGGATACAGTTACGATAATTACGAGAATACTGGTGTTCAATAAAGGCCAGCTCGCGAAGATTTGCCAGGGCCCTCAGGTCGTTAATGCCGGCCAGAATCCGTTCGCCGCGTTCCAGTATCATCTGCCCGACAGCCGCGTCGTTTTCGTAATATTCTTTGTAAAGGCTGATTATCCTGCGAAAGTCGCGGACTTCATTAAGCTGGCGGCGGATTCGGCAAACTAATTCCATCTTGGGCTTGGACTCGGCGACGAAAAAACGATGCCAATACAACATGGCTTCCAGAGAATAGTTCCACTTCGGCATGACATTCATCATCCGCCGCTCAACCATCAGATAGGAATGCGAACCGACTTTGAACTCAAGCAGATAATTGACCAGACTATCAAAATACTCGGTCTTTAAAAGTATCTGCCCAAGCAGGCTTTCCAGATATTCTTCCTGGCCAGATCCTGTTTCGGCCTGACCGATCATCTTCGCCACCGAAGACATTTCCCCCCGGCTCAAAGGAGCGTCATGATGATTAAGGTAAAGTTCCATCAGCCGCTGATCAGCCGCTTCGCTCACCTCTTGGCACGCCCAGCCGCCGGTCCAGATAAGCGCTCGGCCAACATCATGCTCCTCGCTAAGCGATTTTTTAATCGCCGGAATCGAAACTTCCCAGCGCGGCGAGTTTTGATCAACGCCCCGCAGATAAGGCACAAGCGAATCGACCGGAAAAAGATCGATTTTTCTTTTGATCTCCGCGGCGATTTTTCCTTCAATGGCTCCCCAAACCTTTGGTCCGATAAATCCTTGGCCATTTTTAAGCCTGATTAAAGAATCCGCGTCGATCGCTTCGAACCTTTTGGCAAGAATGTCTTCCAAAATAGTGCTGGAAGGCACTAAGGAAATACTATAAAAATTATTGGCCAGGCGAGAAAGAGAATCGATCAATCCGATCCGCTTAACCTTTTCTTCCAGCAGGCGCAGCCCGACCTTGGAAACCGAATCATTCGGCGATAATCTGTCGTTCGCCAGCTGAACGTATCGGCCCAGCTCCGGCAAATCATCATCGCTTCGAGAAAAATCGGCAATAAACCTTTGTCTGATCTTGCCCAGCAGTTTTTTCTGCGCTACGGCGTTGTCGGAGTGTCCGACATAATCGCTCAGAACTGATCCGAGCTTGTCTATTTCCGGGACTTTCTGGCAGCTCATCGCGCCAGCCAGCAAAAACAGGGCAAAAAACCCGAAAGAAACTATCTTTTTCATAGATCCTCCTCTTTGATATGGTTAATTTTCAAGGTCCAAAAATCATTGCAACTTACCATACAAACAATATTTTGTCAACCATACCATATTTGCCGGGATGCTGGCCCAAAAATATCTCGAACAAACCTGTTAATCGCGAGAGATACCAAAGAAATGGATCTGGCCCAACTCGTCAAAATAATTTCCGACTCCAAGCCAAAAATATAAATCCATTGAGAAACCCGGTTTATTCCGGGTTTTCTTTTACCCGGAAAGCGCGAGAAATATTGCTTTTGTCGGCAATAATTTTGCCTAATTGTCGGGCGTTTTAAATAGTGATATAATAGGGACGAAAAAAACGAATGGGTAAATTTGATAAATTTATATAATTAACCAGACGGCCGCAAATTAATTTGCCTCCGTCGCGGCAATTTTATGAAAAAAAATTACCTCTTTGCCGGAATTATCGCCGTGATCATCGTGCTGATCGGCGTTTACGCCATCATGGTGTGGCAGCAGCCCAAGCCAACGGTGGCACCGATTCCGGAAATCAAAAAAACCGTGATCGCCCCGTTCTTGCCTGACGCGACTTCGACGGCGCTGGCGGTCTCAACCGTCCCGGCCAATGGCGACGGCAATCCTTACGGCGTCGCTTTTGTCCCGGCGAATTTCCCGGGCGGCGGAACGATCGAATCAGGAGACGTGCTGGTCTCCAACTTCAACAACAGCAAAAATCTCCAAGGCACGGGTTCGACCATCGTCCGCATCACCCCGGACGGAAAAATGTCGCTCTTTTATCAAGGCGCGCCGACTCTCGGCTTAACCACCGCTTTAGCCGTGCTCAAAGAAGGATTTGTCATCGTCGGCAATATGCCGACCACCGACGGCACCAGCGCCACGGCCAAAGCCGGCTCGCTTTTGGTGCTCGACAAAAATGGCAAGCTGATCAAAACTCTCACTGACACTGAGCTGATCAATGGTCCGTGGGACATGTCAGTCAATGACAATGGCGTCAACGTCCAGGCCTTTGTCAGCAACGTGCTCTCCGGCAACGTCGTCCGTTTTGATCTTAAATTCAATCTTACCACGCTGCTTTCCGAATCCGGCACGATTATCGCTTCCGGTTACGCTCATCGCGGCGATCCGGCCGCTTTGGAAATCGGCCCGACCGGCCTTTACTACGACGCCGGCAATGATTCGCTTTTGGTCGCGGCCACGGCGGACAATGCGATCTATAAAGTCGTCAATGCTTCGACTTTGTCGTCTGACGCGGGAAAGGGCGTGGTATTTTATCAGGATCAGGTAAATCTGCACGGTCCGCTCTCGGTGGAAAAAGCGCCGAACGGCAATTACATCACCTCTGACGGCGATGCGATCAATCCGAGCGACGCTAATACTTCCGATTACACCGAATTTTCCGCGGCCGGAAAATTCGTCAAACAATTATCGGTCAGCGGTACAGCGGGCGGCGCCTTCGGCTTTGACATCCAAGTTATCGGCACAACGGCGAAATTCGCGGCCGTCAACGATAACGTCCCTAACCTCTTGATCTGGACGATCCCGCTCAAACCGATGGAATAAATCATCGATTCGACAGTCGTAATCATAAAACCCGCGGGCGTTTGTCCGCGGGTTTTTTATTTACGCAAAATTCCCCTAATTTAGTTCTGTCGCAGTCTCCGTCTCCTTCGGCAAGCTCGGGACAGGGCGGGACTGCGACGGCAAACATACGAAGATCAACTTTAATCTACCGGCATAAAATCAAACAGCCACATTCCTCTAACGGGAAACTGTGGCCGAACTAAAAACAAAAAGCCACCGCGCTCTCACGGCGGCTTTTTTATTTTAAACAATTCCCTTTTATAAAGAGACTTGTTTCCGCCTTCTTGCCCGCCTCGGGCGGAGGGCGGAAGGATAAAAAAATTCCCTTAAGCAAAAAAATTCTTAAGGGAATTGTCCGGGCAACTTTTTGAGGCTATCTTTTGGCTATAGCTTCGGAAGCGCGAAGCAGATTTTTCGCGAACCGCTTATTCATCCAGCGATAAAGTTTGGCATCTTCCGCCGCTTTGTCGCGGGGGCCGAATTTATCAATATACCCGGCGCCGATCGCCAGAACATAGCAGGCTGAAGCGATATTGGAAGCTGCCAAGCCGGAATTCGCGCAGCCAAGAATTTTATCCAAGGCGCGAAAATTATTCAGCTTGATCTTCCTCAAACAACTTTGATAATCGCCCGAATTTCCGCCGTAGCGATCAACCAAACTGTCAACATAATGCTGGAAGCTGCCGCCCGTGGCCGCGTTCATAATAGTGAATTCAAAACGATGAAGCATCATCTCATCAGCAGCGGTCGTTACTTGTCCGCGGCAAACCTTATCCAGATAAGCATGGCCCATCTCATGCCAAAGCAAACCGGCAAACAATTTGTCCGGCAGATCAATGGCCGCGATCATTAAAGCCCTCCAATCATCGCGATAGAACAGCCAGGCGTCATCATCACCGATCTGATCTCGGGAAATAAAGCAAACTTCCAGATATTGCTCCATTTCTTCTTGTATCCGGTTCATGTTTTCTTCTTTATCCACCCCACGCGGAACCAGTTCGGTTGTGAACGAAATGCCATGGTTGAAAACAGTCGTACGATAACCGGGAAATTCGGCAACAATTTTTTCCGCTAAAGCATTAACGCCGCGATAACGATTGATGGTCTCAACAACCTTGGCTTTCTTCTGCGCGATGGTCTCGGCTATTTTAATCACGCCCTCTTGCGCGGGAATCACGATTCCATCGGCATTTTTTTCGCCGAACGAATCGATCGAGTTAAGCCACCAGCCGTCATTCTCGGTTTGCTCTTTTTGCGCGTGCTCTCTCGTATAAAGAGAGGTGGTTGCGGCCAAATGATAATCCTGGCTATAGCCGTAAAAATCAATGGCAAGAAAAGATACTGCAACGGCGCACAAAGCGCCAAACGACATTAACGCCCATTTCAAAACGGTCTTTTTTGTTGAAGAGCTCTTCACCTTGTCAACCATGGCGATCCTCCCGGGAAAAATGTTTGGGTTATGTAAAAAAAGAGCAGCCCCAAACAATAACAAATCATTCTCTTCTTGTAAAGCCAGTCTCGCGCCAAAGTTTGATCATTCTTTCCACTAAAAAACCGCCTTCAGTTGGCGGTTTTATCTTATAATTCCCCTCCTGCCCGAGGAGGGGTTGAGGTGATGGGAGCGGGGCGGTTTGCCGAAGTTATCAAATCAATTTAAAAATTCACAAAGCCTCTTCCAGCTCGGCCGCCTCGTCCTCGTCAACGCCATATTCATCCATAACATCCCGCACGTTCTCCGCCGTCTCCGCGTCAACGCCCTGGCTCTCCATAATTTCCGCCACATCTTCATCGACTTCTTCGCCGCCATCCTCGCCCGATCCCCCTTCTTCCCTGGGATCATCTTCATTTGGATTTAAATCATCTTGCATATTAAAAAATTATATAAATAATTCCCCTCTATTAAGAGGGGTGGACTCGCGCCATGCGAGGACGGGGTGTGTAGAAAAGTCCCCTCTCGAGAGGGGTGGCAGGCCGCCTCGGCCTGACGGGGTGTGTTACCGCTTTTTTATTGAACCATTTTAAATGACTCGACAACCTTACTAATTATTCCCCTCTATCAAGAGGGGTGGACTCGCACCGCGCGAGGACGGGGTGTGTAGAAAAGTCCCCTCTCGAGAGGGGTGGCAGGCCGCCTCGGCCTGACGGGGTGTGTTACCGCTTTTTTATTGAACCATTTTAAACGACTCGACAACCTTATTGATGATCCCCGGCGAATCAGCCCCTTCCTTCTCGCATTGCGCGGTGAATTCCTCGGCGCCCTTGCCGCTGACAACCCCGCAATCACTGGTAAAGTGCTTGGTAAATTGCAGCAAGGCGCAGCGATCGGCCGAACCGGGAATCGCCGTCGTGTAAAAATAAGTCGCGTAAATGGTGCCGGCCGCGGCTCCGCTGAATTCTTGGACGCAAAAATTTCCTTTACGCGCGGGCGGGACAAATTGGCAGAATGTTCGTTTGTCCTGGCTGATATGATTATAAATACTGTCGGACGGATTATAAATGCAAGGGCATTCTTTGGCCATATTACAAGTAACCTCAAAAGCTCTCGGCCCTTCGTCAAAATATCCGGCCGGCGTTGTTATCTGATAATCCTTGCCCAACTGCAATTCGCGCAAAACCTGGCCGGAGCTGACCGAAGAAGAAGACACGGCGTAATAGAAATTAAAGCTGGCCAAGATCGCCTCGAGCGTTGCCGGCGCGACAACATTATTTTTGTTAAGGCACGCGTCGCGGTTCGGGCCGGCGTCATAATTTTCACAGCGGACATATTGGATAGTCATCTCCACGGCGACGCAACTCCCATTATTAACATTAGTGTAGGCGTAAGTGGTAAAAGATGATCCGGCCGCGCCTTCGGACCAGGTTTGCGTGCAAAACCGCTCGCCACCGATATCTTGCCGGCCGATTTTTACCATGCCATTTTTAATCAGGTCATCAATGTTCGCTGCGCCGTCGATCGCTACCGGCGGGCAGGTTTGAGCGAACTGATCCGCGTTACAGCTAAAAAGCTTAATCACCGGCTTGCCATCGCCCGGGAAAAAATTCGCCGGATACTTGAATTGATAATTTAAAACCGGATCGCTGAAAACCTCCCACCCGCTCGTATCGATCTTCGTCGACGTTACAGCTTGCTCCCCCGTTGAAGTCGCCTTCGGCGTCACTTCCGGCGCCTGTTGCACCGGCACCGGCGCCACCCTCGGCAGATTCGGCGTTGAAAAAGGATAAACACTGCACCCCGCCAGCACAAAAATCCCCAACCCTAAGACGAAAAATTTTGAGATTGTTTTTTTGTTCATAAAAATAATGTAATTAGTTATCGCTTTAATGCTATTTCTTTCTAATTTCTTTGTCAAATGCGGTAATTCTTTCGCTCACTTGCAAAGACATTTCGTTCAGGCCGAGAAGTTTCAAGCCGTCCAAGGTGCGGACGCGGGACAGGGCGACATAGCCCATCCCCGGCTCGAAACAGCCGGACAAATCTATTTCCGCGCAGTCCATGCTCAAGCCCTGGCTTTTGTGGATCGTGATCGCCCAGGCAAGCTTCAACGGCAGCTGGATTATTTCCGCCTTAGTTTGTCCGCCTTCTTCAATGGTCCAGCTCGCCTTTTCCGCCTCGACTTTGCCGTTCTTGGTTTGAATGATTGGCATATTGGCGCCGCTGAAACCGGTAACGCGGCCCATCGTGCCGTTGACGTAAATCGGCGTATTGTTGGAAAATTTATTGCGCACGAACATCACGATCGCGCCGACTTTCAAAACCAATTCTTCCGGCGCCAGACAGCCGCGCATCAAATTTTCCACCAATTTTTTTGAGCCCTTACCGGACATCGCGTAAGTTTTGGGCTTGGCGATAATTTTATGCAATTCTTGCTTGTTGATCCGGTCGACGTCGATATTATGCGTATATAGCTTGGTCGGCTTGTCCCAGCCGGAAATATTTTGCATCAAGCGGCTGTTTAATTTTTCTCTGGCCCAGGCGCTAACATTGTCGCCGCGGATCTCGTTTAAAATTTTTAAATAATCAGAATCTTCCTGGCGATGCTGTTCTTCCAGATAGCAGATTTTCAGATCAGCTTTCTGCCACGCCTCGGACTCAAAAGCGAATTTTTTCTCGCCGCCCTCGCGGACGACCGGCGGCAATTGGAAAAAATCTCCGCAGGCGACAAATTGCAAGCCGCCGAACGGCTTGATGCTTTGCCTAACCGCCTGGCAGACATGATTGACCATCTCCAAAACATTCGGCGGCAGCATCGAGATTTCATCAATGATCAAAACTTCGGCCGCGCTGATCCGCTCCGCGACTTTTTCATTCCACATTATTTCCTTAATATCATCGCGCATCAAATTTTCCTTGATGCCGATCCCCGCCCAGGAATGAATCGTCAGCCCGCCCAAATGCGTCGCCGCGATGCCGGTCGAAGCCGTGATCGCCGCCCGAATCTTATTCGCCTTCAAATACTCGGCGAACTTGTTTAAAACAAAAGTTTTTCCCGACCCGGCCGGCCCGGTGAGAAAAACATTCGCCCCCGACTTCAAAATATCCAAAGATTCCGATTGCGTCATTTATAAAACTATTTCTAAATAATTATTCAGAAATTAAATTTTTTATAATTCTAATAATTATCTCTTTGTCTTTCGGATCGCTTTCGGCAACGAGCAAAGCTAACGCGGCCAGGGCATTATCATTGATCTTTCGCTCGCCCGATTTTTTAAAAAGATAATCAGTTTTGTCTAAATAATAAACAAACAGGAAGGAAGCGGTTCTCTTGTTGCCGTCGGAAAACGGATGATCTTTTATGGTTAAGTATAATAGATGCGCCGCCTTATCTGCAATCGCCGGATAAAGCTCTTTTTGAGAAAAAGTTTGATAAAGACCTTTAATTATGCCTTCGAAGCTGCCACCTCTTTCTTGCCCGAATAAATCCCCTGCTTCTCTCTTGGCAAATAATTCTTTTTTTAACTCGGTAATTATTTTCTCGCAAACCTCATATTGCAAAACAAACTTCGATCTTTTTCCTTTTCTCTCCGCTATTTTACCCTTATCATATTGGCCCAACAAAGAAAGTGTTTTTGAATAATCAGAAAGCAAGCTTAGAATTTCACCTTCCTGACCGGCTAGCAATTCTTTTTTAGATTGTTTTTGCAGAAACAAAACTGCCTCCTGCAATTCCTTAAATTTATTTTTAGCTTCCCGCAACCGTTTTTCGTTGATTGCGTAGCCGGAAATCAAAAATCGTTTTAAAACTTTAGTTGCCCAAACACGAAACCTTGTCGCTCTTTGCGAATTGACCCTGTAACCGACAGAGATAATCGCGTCTAAATTATAAAATTGAGTTTTATAAACTTTTCCGTCCTTGGCAGTATGTTCCAAAATGGAACTAACTGAATTTTTACGCAACTCTCCGGCTTTAAAAATATTATCAAGATGCTTGGTGATAGCCGGCCTTTGAGTGCCAAAAAGATCAGCTATCTGATTTTGGGTAAGCCAAACAGTATCTCTTTCAAGTTTAACTTTTAATTCCACTTCGTTCTTTGAAGACCGATAGATAACTATTCCGCTTTTTTTAATCATATTTTTTCGTAATAATCATAATCCTCTTTGGAGATTGGCCCGATTTCTCGCAAAACATCCTTGGCGGCCAAATTCCTAAGCGCCGCCAGCTCATCCGGTTTTTTTATGACATCGACCACCTTGCCGCAGACAAGATAAGCGGAATAATCGTCTTCATGGATATAGATCGGCGGCAAATCAAGGCTGGATTCCGAGACCAGGGCAATCTGTTTGTTTTGCTTGTCAAAAATAAATTTTTTTATATTGGCCAAGCCATCGATGGTGGAAACCACATAATCGCCGTTATCCGGAATGTCTTGTTTTTTTTCAACAATAACAAAATCCCCCTCCTCGATATTCTTGCCTTTAACATTGGCGTGATTCATGGAATTGCCAACCGCGCGCAAAACAAACAAGTCAGCCAATTTAGTTTTCAAATCATCGCCCAAAATTTTTAAAGAAATTTTCAAATACCCCTCGACTTTTTGCTCGGCGCAAACCGCCGCCTCGCCGCAATTAGCCGAACCGATGATCGGCAAAGAAATCAATTTGGATTTTTCATCAATACCGCCGCTGGCCGGTTTTAAAGTTTTGCCGTCCGCGCCAACCAGCAACAAACCCTTCTCAATCAATTTTTCCAAATGATGTTTGATCTTCTGCGGACTATTCGGCTCACCGATCAGCTCCCCGATTTTGCGCAAAGTCAAACCGGCCAAGTTTTGTTCCCTAGCTAAAACAAGCAGTTTTTGTTGAATTAAATGAAGATTCATAACAATTGCACTTTAATTATAACCAACTAAAAAATCTTGTCAATAATACTTGACAAGATTTAACTGTTGACAAGTTTTCTACAAACAAAAAATCGCGCCCGAAGGCGCAACCTGCTGAAGATTTTAAAATTCACGATTACCTGCCTGCCGGCAGACAGGAAGACCCAGCCCCATTATAAATTTATCCTATAAAATTATTTCAACAGATCATCAAGCTCGCAAGAAAGCAGCGCCGATTTATTAAGCAAAATCTCCTCTTTCTGGTTTAAATTGCCGGCCGTCATCCGAATAGTTTTAGTAATAATGGCGTCTCCAAGCATTATACGATTAGTTTTTTTAAAATAAGCTTCGATTTTCTCGTAAAATAAAGTTATGTACTGCTTAAACTTATCGCTTAGCTGATTTTTTTCCTCGCCATAGACAAACTCAATCGCCTTGTCGTTTATCTTGGTTGGCAAATTGCCTTCGTCATAATTTAGCCAGTTATCGCTAATAGTATAACTAATCCGGACTTTGCCGCCATCTTCCGTCCTATACCAAAAGACGAAAGAAAAAATGTCGGTCATAAAATCCTGACGCAATTTAATGCTTTCCAATTCTGTCACTGTATTAATCTTGTATTCTTTCAGAAGCTGTAAATAGCTTTCTCGCCAATTTCTAAGCCAATTCGCAATAAACGCCTGGTCGACAAAAAGAGGAGATAAATCATTTTTAAGATTTTCATCAGTTTTAGGGTTATTCAATATTTTTATGGTAATTTTATCAAACAATGCTTTCGGATCTTTTACATCAATACCCTTGGCTATCAAATAATCAAAATCCGGCACAACTTTTTTATTCATATACCAAAGAAGATCATAAATATCACGGCCTTTTTCTTCATAAATAATTTCTCCTACGCCGCGGCTGCCGCGCAAGAAAATAGCGGCCAGCTTGCTTGCCATAAGCGCTCCCATGTTATATGTCAAAACAACAAAAGAAAACTGGCCGCGATTTATCGGCCGGCGTTCGGTGACGGTTTTCGGCGCGACAAAATTATTAAGATCAATTTTTACATGCGCAAAATTTGAGGGATGGCCAAGATTCAATTCTCTGCCGACATTAAATTTCAAAATCAATCCTCGGCCGGAGGTTATTTTTATCGTTAAAAAATCAGCGCTGGCGCCATAAGTATCGGTAAAATAATCTTCAACTTCCTTTTTTAATTCTTCCAATAATTTTTCCGTAACTGCCTGGGAGATTTCAAAATCCAAATCAACCGACATACGGTCAAGGTCGTGGATTATGCGAAGCGCGGAACCGCCATACATAATCCATTCATTGTACTCCGGATGATGATAGATAAAATTAAGAACGTAATACTGCAATATTTCTTTAACTTTATTCACTTTTACATCCGGACCGGCGCCGCCATAACCGCTCAATTCTTCTTCGAGTTTTATTTTTAAATTTTTCAATATCTGCTCACTCATATATTTTTAATCATTAAATAAAATTTATCCCGTTCCGCTTTATCCATTTCATCCATATCTATCCGCAATTCTTCTATCAGTCTTTTAATTTCTTCCAGCTTGACACCGCGAAACTGGCGAGTTCGGAAATAAAGCAGATCAAATAGAGCCTTGGAAGGCGAGGCGATATAAAAATCAAATTTCCCTTTAGCCAGGGAAAAGCCGGAAAACAATTCTTTTTTAATCGACTGATAGGAAAAATTTCCCGCTTTGGTCTGATAATCCTTGGTGACCTTCGGCGTGATTGAAGTAACAGAATGGATTGCCTCGGTAGCGAGATTATAATACTGCAAGGCAGCCCAAGAACTTACATAAGATGGGGTGCGGATGATATTAGCGAGATAGAAAGAATAGGAAATATCGTTTTTATTTTTATCAAAAAAATCGGCAGATATATATAATCCGTTTTTTAGCCGGTAAATTTCTTTATATTTCAAAAACCGGCTGATATAAGTATCAACCGTAGAATCTTCAAGCCCCAACTGCTTGCCAAGCTGATAAATAGTGCTTTTACTGAAATGGGGCAATGATTTAAGCTGTTCTAAAAGGTTTTTTTTGCTTTTCATAATTATGACAATAGTGTATCATATAAGAAACGCCGTGTCAACCCACCCTTATAGTTTATTTAATATTGGCTAAACATTGAATTATAGCAAAGCACTGTATTGAGTGTCAGGTCTTTACGTTTAGCGTTTTAAAAATTAACGATTTCCTGCCCGCCGGCAGACAGGAAGACCTGGGCCCAAAACAAAAAAATTTTAATCCCCCCCCTGCCATTGTTTTATTAAAAAATTTCAGCCCTTCATTGATTTGGTCAAAACTGAATCAAAAAGCTCTTTGAGTTTTAATTTTTGTTCGAGTAGCTGTTTTTTATAGTCCTGTACCGCGGAAAGTTTGGCAACGATTTGTTTTTGGATTTTAAGGGTAGGCAAAACAATCTTTACTTTCGACAATATAGCTAAATTTATATTTTTTTGCGCAGCTTGAGTTGCTACCGAATTTAAATAATTTTTTGATAACAAAAGTTGAAAATATAGAAATTTATTATCAATTAAATCCTTATCGGCACGTATGCCTACAATGCTATCCGGAAATGCGGCATCAATTTCCAAAATAGCCAAATCACCTATATTGGCTGCTATAGTTATTACTATTGTGCCCTTGAAAAAAATTTTACTAACTTTCAGTCCTTCTTCATTAAGAGTTTGATGATATGTTCTAATAAACCCATCAGAATTAACAATTTCACCCGTTTGAATCCATGGGATAGAGCCACCAAAATATATAGGATCATTTCTTGGTCTCGGTGTAAATTTTCCTCTTTCCAATTTTGAAACTTCAGGAAGTCTCTTTATCGCCCATTCCCTACCAGAAGAATTTAATTCCTTATGCAAAAATGATTGAAAAAGCTCATCAGTTTTTTGAATAAGCTCGTCGTTCAATTTCCTCGCCTCGGCGATTTTATCCAGCCGCTCAACAATTTGTTTCTGAATTTCGAGAGGCGGAAGAGTAATTTCAAAATTTAAAATATCTTTTTCACGAACAGACGGATAATTACTTCCCTTTTGTCTACTTTGTAAATAAATAGATAAACTCTTGAAATTGCTAAGCCAATAAAATAAAAATCTTGATGAAGTTTCCGACTGCCTTGCTTTAAGAATCGTAAAGGCAGAGGAGACAGGATAACTTTTATCAATTAAAACAATCGCTCCCCTTGTTGGACGGACGCGTGATATTAATACAGTATTTTCTGGTGCAACAACCGCACCTTTTATAGATTTTTTATCCTTAAAGCTAATTGATTTGTTTTCTAGGTCAATATCACCAATTTCAATATATGGCCATGAACCAACGACAGCTTTTTCTAAATTTAATCTTTCGGTTATTTCTACTAATTTTTTTATTGGCCAAGTTTTCATAAAGGCAAACTTACACGTAAATTCTATCCTCAGCATAATCTCTCGCGCGTGCAGATATCTTAACTATTTGTTTGGCTAAAGCCATAGTGATGAAACATACAAAAACGACTTCTTTGCTTGTAAACCGATGTCTTCTGATTTTAACATCAAAATCATGTTTCGCGGGAACATAAACTAACTTATTAAATTGGATAAGCCGCAATCTAAGTTTTTCTGATATAGCACCTTTGAGATTAATTAAATTGGAACCTAAAGATTTTTCTTCGTATTTTTTATTCCTCAAGTTATCTGCAGAACAAAATTTAATGAGGTGATCAATATAATCTCCAAAATCTCTCATAGCATCTCTCGTATGATACGGGAGATACCCCAACTCATCGTTAAGATAGAACATGGGTCGCTTTGGCTTGGTTCCGACTTTTTCCTGAAGAACCTCTATAGCAAGCCTTTTCTTTTTTCTAGACGAAGTAATGTCCTCGGATAATTTATCTGCTTCAGCAATCTCTTTCTCGGCCAACACATCGGCAGCTAATTTTGATACCCCTGGATCTATTTCCAAATACTCAGATTTTGGACAAGTTTCTCTCATAATATTGATACGTTAGTTTAACTGATTTTTGTTAGTCGGGCCATAATTAATTTTTATATTCCGGGGAAACCTTCAATATTAGAAGCATATGATTTCTTAAACTATTCAAAATCCCAAGCGATAAAAGTTTTGAATAATCTCTCTCGGGATTTTTAGATTTTGCTACTTTAACGATAATCTTCTGCCCAGATGATTTAAAAAAAATTTTATTTTGTATATTAATTTCAAGAGTATGAACAATTTTATTGCGGATTTGATTTAGATTTTTAATATTTTTATACAAGTCATCGGATAACAAATTTATTGCATTTACGAGTTCTAATTTTGTTGAAAATGAGTAATCAATAATCTTTTTAGCATTTTTACATTTAGCAAAAATTATTTTATTTATAAAATGCTCTACTAAAAAATGCGCGGTCACTACGATCATAAGGTTACTGGGACGATAACCAACCATTGTCATATAAGTAAATATTATATCCTCAGTAATATCCATAAAAAAATTTATATTTTATTGACAAAGTCATATTCGTTGTGCCAATTCTTTGTAGGCCGTAATAATAAATGGCATTTGAGGCAAAATAGTCTTCATGTCCACATCAGTTAAAAGATTGTGCGCTGATGTGTCGCCAAGAAATTTGATGCCACGAATCTCCCGCGCTGTCTTAGGTAAAAGGAATGGAATACCTCCCAATTTCTCGCGAGCAGCGGTATCAACCATTGCACCCAAACCAACTAATCTACCCGATCCAACCCCGTCTTCTAGCTTTGATTCCAATCCGTTCTTTGCGAAAGCAATATAAATCAACTTTTCAAGAATTTTACGAAGCAAAAAGGCGGTACAGTTACCGCTTCTCCCAAAATTAAGATGCAAATCAGCGATTTCTTGCTCGAAACTCTTTCCGAGTTTTTGAATCAATGTAGTATCAAATAAATCTGATTCAATATCATCAATATCCTTGCTTACAAGAGGCTTTTTTTGAATATATTCAACAATGTTTCCGTTTTTACGAGGAGTGAGAAAGTTTGCACGTGCTAATGCCATCCTTAAATTGTGTTCTGGAAAATTATTTCCCCGTTTACTAAGACACACTTCAACCTTACTTCGATCAATCCAATTTTTAAAATATCCCTCTTCCCAAAGTATTTTTAAGGCCATGGGAGCAGAATCGGCAATCTTTTTATTTCTCTTTTTCATAAATAATTTCTTCGAAGCGCTTTACGCCCTTACGATTTAACCTATAGGGAGTTGGCTGGCCTTTCTTTATAACAGTTCCACTTTCAAGGTACTGCCTAATTCCTTTTTTTATCTTATTCGAAACATTGCCTACGTCTATTTTGGTACCCAGGCCAGATGTAATCTTTTCTATATCTCCGGTTGTTAGCCAAACGTTTTTAAAATATTTATATGAGACATAAAAACAAAGTAAAATTTTTGCTTCAACGCCTTTCTGATCAAGAACTTTGATTTGTACTTCTTCGCTTTCATCGCAATCTCCTACCCTGTTAACAATAGACAGAATTAAGTCCTCCCCGTTTTCTGCACTCATCTTTTTATCAACTGGTTTTTGGTTTGTGAGTCGAATATTATCCTCAAGTTCGCGAATTCTTTTTTCGTGGTTCTCGAGTTGTTCTAATATTTTTTTAGTTTGTTCATTTTCCATATGAATCGCGAAGTTAAGATTTATTTATATATCCTATCAGTTTCTTTTTGTCATGTTTGACGTCTACTCGTTCAAGTAAATCTTTTCTAACCATATCTCTTAATACGTTTACAATACTTGAGCGCAACGGCTTTTGCTTTGTTAATAATCGCTTCTGCAATTCAGAAAATACGTCCATATCAATTTTTGCTTCTTTAAAAAAATCTAAATCAAAAAGTTTTTTTATTGGAACTTTTAAATCTTCGGCCTTACTTTTCTTTTTCGTAACTTTAATTGGTCTTTCCTTTGTTTCTTCGTGACCAAAAACAGCTTCTTCAAGTTTTACTAATCTTTTAAAAATTTGTTCATTAATTTGTTCTTGATTCATAAAATTTTTGGTTATTTTCTAATTACATATTTCCATTTTTTATCTCCTTTATCGCGGAAACGTGTTAAAACCCTTTCTCTAACTAAATTTAACAATCCCATTGAAATTGTTGCATTTGAATAATGCCGTCCTTCCTGTTTGAGACGCTCAATAATTTCTGGCAGCTGTTTAGGAGTATCAAAATATCCTTCGTCAATTAAAACTCTTAAGCCTCCAGTTGCACCGGACGTTTCCTTCCCGTTACCCTTTAAACTATGTTTAGTTTTTATGGCTATTACTTTACCATTACCTCCTGCTGCAAGCTCGGCCAATTCCATAACTAGCGCAATAATATTTTCTGCTAATTCTTTTGGATCTTTTTTCATAATTTTTATCGTTTAAAATATTTATATAAACCCTTGCCAGGCTTATTCCTATCAAGTATTTTTTTATCTATAAGACGCTTCAATGAGGGCATAATATCCGTTGTTGCTTTATTTGTACCGCGATCTTTTAATTTTTTCTGCAAATCAGAAATTGTTTTCGGCTCACCAAAGTATCCTTCATCAATAAGTTCGTGAATTTTACCCGTGAGACCAGAAAGTCCTTTCCCCTGATTTATAAAAGGGCGAGGTGAAATTTTATCCGATACGCTTAATGAAGCTTTTAATTGAATTAAAAGCGCTTCGATCTGTCTAATAATCTGCTCTTGGATTATTGTTTTTTTCATAAAAATTTATAATTTAATGCCTAATCATATTATAATCAACAAGGAAATTTTGTCAAATAAATAATAACCTATTAATAAAGGGGGGATACCATGTTGTTTCTTTAAATATACCTCAAAAAAATTTCAGTGTCAAGTGGTTAAAAATAAAATAATTAAAAAATACCTAATTTTAGGTATTTTTTTAATAATCTTCTTATACCTTTAACGAAAAAAAACTTATAAATAATCTTTTTTTAGAGTTTCCAGACATTTATTTAATGCGCCGGTTACATTGTTAATCTCCCCTAAAATATCCTTTGGATCTCGATAATTTATTTCTTCCTCACTATTGTATGGATTATAAGTATTAGCCGAAAGAATATAATCATTCTCAATAATTTCAGCAACTGGCGTTAACCAGGAGTAAGGTTTTTCTGTTTTTTGTTCTCCGCCATGCCATAACTCAAGCAGTTTCGGAATATCATTTTTATATTGCGGGCCGGATTTTTTAGCAGCAGTAAGCGATGAGCCGTCGCCCTGCATATCAAAAAACCAAATTTTTTCCGCAGGAGAAAATTTGTCCCGAGCTTGTCGAGGGACCGCTTGACCAGTTGTGATTGGCTTTACGCGCTTTTTGAATATCAAGAAGCTAGTTTTTACTCCGGCATACGGCTGAAACGCACCGGCTGGCATTGAGACAACCGCTTCCAGTTTGGTATTCTCCAGCAAATAGCGGCGAATATCTTTATCGTCTTTGTTGGTTCCAAAAAGCGAACCCTCGGGCAAAATTATGCCGGCCCGACCGCCCGGCTTAAGAGAATTAATAACATATCCTAAGAAAAGCACCTGCGTCTTGTTGGATTTTACTGGCAGAGTCGGCTTAATCCGCTCCCGATCAACCTTACCGGCAAACGGCGGATTGGTGAGTATAACATCAAACCGGCGCAAATCTTCTTCCTCTTCGGCACCGGCGACGGTATCTTTACGGCGAATATGCGCGCCTTCGATGCCGTGCAGAATAAGATTCATCAAGGCGAGGCGCACCATTTCCGGATCAACGTCATAGCCGTGAAATGTTTTAGTGGTTAAAAATTGCCACTGCTCTTTATTTAATTTGTCGCCATAACCGATTTTCCGGCCGTCGCGATCCTCCAAATTTTTTGCGTCGCTGTTTTTGAATTTAAGCCGTTCGTAAGCCGTAATCAAAAAACCGGCCGAACCGCACGCCGGATCAAAAATTGTTTCGCCAATTTTAGGATTTACCATTTCCACAATCGCCCGGACAATATGACGGGGGGTTAGAAACTGTCCCAGCTCGCCGGCCGATTCGATGCTAGAGAGCAACGACTCATAAAGATCGCCCTTAATATCCGTGTCTAAATTGGAAAATTCAATGGTATCGATAATTTCTACGGTTCTTTTGAGAGTTACTTCATCGGGAATAAGCAGCTTGGCGCCGTGAAAAATTTGGCGGATGTTAGTATGGCCATTGTGAAGCTCGTCGATAAAAGGAAAAACTTCATCACGAATGAATTTATATAAATTTTCACCGGTTTTTTCGCGCCAACGCGACCAGCGAAATTTTTCCGCTTTTCCCGCGAAAATCGATTCATGCTCGCGGCCGGTAAGCTTTTCTTCTTTTTCCATGGCAATATCCTGCTCCTCGAGCATCTTAAGAAAAAAGAAAAAACTAATCTGCTGAATCCGGGTAACCGGATCTTTCAATCCCGCGCCCCAAAGATAATCGTTAAGCCGCGCGACTTTGCTTTTGAATTCTTCCCGCAGTTGTTGAATATTATTTGGCATGACCATTTATAAAAATATTTTGATTAAGTTCGGCGATGGTATTCTTTAAAGCATCAGAGTCAAAAACTTTGAGCACGTAATTAAGTCCGCCAAGATGCTGAAAAATCGGCTCATTAAAAATTGAGACTTCAATCGGCGCGCGGCGAGCGATATATTGGCTTTTAACCAACCGCAGAATTTTAGTCTGCTCTGGCGCGAATTGCTTATCAATCAACCACGCTTCAAATAATTCATTAATCCGATCTTCATACAATTGCTCTTCGGTAGGAAGATTTTGAATACCAAGAGCGGTTTTTACAAAGTCATTCAAGGTTCCCGGCGAATAATGATAGGCTTCGCGTAAATTGGCTTCGTTAAAATAATATTTGGGTGAATTAAGGCGGTCAGCCAAAACTTGCGACTCATCGCTGGAAAGTTCCTGACCGTCTTTTACTTTTTTTACGAGAGGTTCGGCTTGAGCAAGCTCCTGTATCTGCCGTTCCCAGGCAATTTGATAATCATCGGAATCTATTTTCTCTCCTGCCGCGCCGACTTCGATATAGGCGCGTTTGATAACCACATCAACATTCTCCTGCGCGGTTTCGGCAACCTGAATAAAGCCGGCTGGCACTTCCAAATTTTCTTCGACAAAATCTTTGACTTCGGTTCCCCAGGGAATACCGGCTTTGGCTTTGGTGATTTCGGAATAAGGATTATAACTTTCGTCGTTAAAATATTGGGTAACGCCGGCAAAATCATAAATCCTGAATGATTTTTTATTGATGCGGGAATCAAGACGACTGCCGCGACCGCGCATTTGCTGATATAAAATCGGCGAACGGGTCGGCCGGACCATTATCAAATTTTCCACCATTGGCGCGTCAATTCCGGTATCCATCATCCCGACGGAAACTGCGATCATCGGCATCTCTTCTAACTTAAAACGACGAATGGCGCCGCGCGGATCTTCGGTGTCGGAAGTGATCACTTCTGCAAACCTGCCTTTTTGTTCCGGCTTGGCTTGATTAAAATAATAGGCGAGCTGGGCGGCGTGCCGTTTGGTAACCGCATAGACAATGGCCTTGCGCGTTTTATTCGGCTCGCGCTTTTCTTCTTCGGCAAAATAGGCCTCGACAACCCGTTCATTTCTGGCCGGCACGTTTATTTTTCGCTCCAAATCTTCGGCGCTATAATCTTCTCCTTCAAAATTAACGCCTTCAAGCGAAACTTTCGTGTCAATCTGAACAATATCATAGCCGGCAAGAAAACCGTCTTTAACCCCGCTGCGTATGCTGTAAACAAAAGTCGGTTTGCCTTTTTGTTCCGTCTCATCCCAACAGCCGAAAAGTTTATAGGTATTGCGATCAACATAACCGCTGGGAGTCGCGGTCATACCGATGCGAATAGCATCAAAATGCGAGAGAACGCTGTTATAAATACCAAAAATAGCCCGATGAGCTTCATCAGAAATTACGATATCGAAATAACCGCTAGTCAGTGATGGAAGCTGAGAATACAAAGTTTGCAGCGTAGAAATAACTATTTCTGATTCGTCTTTTGGTTTACCGCCATAAAGCAGGGTGGATGAATGATCTGGCAATATTTCATTGAATACTTCTTGAGCCTGAACTCCCAATTGAACTCGATCAACTAAAAATAAAACTCGGGTAGCAATACCTGCTTCAAAAAGTCGCTTGAGATAAAGGGCGATTGCGTCGGTTTTGCCGGTTCCCGTTGCCATAACCAAAAGCATTTTGCGTTTGCCGCCTTCCAGAGCCTTATCCATAACTCGCATTGCCTCTTTTTGATATGGCCGCGGCGAACGCCATTCGCCGCCCTTAAAATACTTCCCTGGAATCGGAATAACCGATAAAGGCTTTTGCTCGAGCCGAAGAGTCTGGATTTTTTCCAGATCACGCTGAGAAAAAAATGTGGCGACTTTTTGTTCCGACCGATATTTATAATCCCAAAAATAAATTTCTTCGCCGTTGGATAAGAAAATAAAGCCAGCGTTGATAGATTCCGCATAAGCAAGCGCCTGCTGTTTAGCGGAGGCCGGATCAACCGAAAAACGTTTTGCTTCAATCACGGCTATAGCGCGGCCCCTTGAATCTTTAAGAATATAATCGGCACGACCGGTTTCCGCAGTTTCCTCTGTAGAGACCTGATTTTTATCTTCAATATTCCAATCGGCTTCGCGAAGTTTGCGGTCGATAAGAATCCTCGCGTCGGTTTCGCGCATAAACTTTTTCCCCGCTGTATCTTGAGTAGCCATAGTCTTTAAATCAATTTGTGCTCTTTAAAACTGAAAAAAATCGTCTTGCAGACAATCACGTGATCGCTTATTTCAATTCCGAGAATTTTTCCAGCATCGACTAACTGCTTAGTGATATTAACATCTTCCGGCGACGGCGACGGATCTCCGGACGGATGATTATGGGCGATAATTATTTGTGCAGCCAAATGCCGGACTGCTGGCTCAAAAACTTCGCGCGGGTGAACCAGATTGGCATCGAGCGAGCCGACGGAAATAATTTCGCGTTTGATTTCCTGATTACGAGCGTCCAGAAAAAAAATGACAAAATGTTCTTTTTTATTATCTCGAATATCCTTTAATTCATCCCAAACATCATTCGGCGCGAGTAATAAAGCCGATTGCTTATTTTGCAAAAGTCGGCGGCCTAACTCAAAGCAGGCCACGATCTCGCACGCCTTCGCACTGCCGAGACCGAAAGTATTTTTAAGTTCTTCGAACGTAGCTTTCGTCAATCCCGCGCCGCTGAATTTTCTTAAAATTTTTTCAGCTAGCTCGACGGCATTAATACCGTTACCGCCCGTACGCAAGAGAATCGCTAAAAGTTCTGAATTCGAAAGGCGTTCGGGTCCGTACGCTTCCAGCTTTTCACGCGGCCGATCAACTTTTAATAAATCTTTAATTTTTGTCATGCCCTCCTAATTATTTAATTTTATTACCAATGAATTTTATTTTACTCCCTTTTACTCAAAAAATCAAGCTGGGTTTCAGCCTGATTTTTCGTATTTTTAGCAAAATTATTTTACTTTTTTAACCTTCCGTAACGCTTTTCAATGTAAATCATCCTCCAAAAGAATATCCCGGAGAACGCCCGAATCCGTGGGGCTTCAAGACGAATACGCCTTGACTTTAAAAATAATTAAGATGTAAGATTAAACGATATTATCGGATTGGAGTTCCTCCGCAAAATCAATAACACCAACGCAAGGAGAAAAAAGATGTCCGCCACCTATTCAAAAGAAGTTGAAGTCGTGAATGTCCTCGGCATCCATGCTCGTCCCTCATCCAAAATCGCCAGTCTGGCCAACGCTTTGAATGCGGAAGATGTTTTTATCAGAGACGCGAAAAATCCTGATCAGAAAATTGACCCAAAAAGCATTATGGGCGTCATGGAAATATCAGCTGCGGTAGGAGCCAAGATAATCGTCTTCACAAAAAAAGAGAACATGCGCAAAGCAGTCGACGCTTTAGCCGAACTCATTGAATCCGGTTTTGGGGAAGAATTGCGCAAGAAGTGATCATTCAAAGCCTATCAAACAACGCCGCTCATCTTTTGAACGGCGTTTTTTTGTAACGTTTTTCAATATAGATCACCCGCCAAAAGAATACGCCGGCGCAAAACCCGCCGGCGATGCCGAGGACCGGCAATGACACTTGCAGCCAGAACGGCAGAACGCAAAAAATATGGCCGAATGCTCCGTGATTAACTAAAGCCAGGCTATGCGCGAGGGCATAGTTGATATAAACGATCTCGATTGCCGCATGGGCGAGAAAACTCAGCAAAAGTCCCAAAACGACCCAGGAAATGAGATAAATTATTCTTTTCATATTGATAAACTAATTTTAACACGAAAACCCTGAAATTAAAAAATCAAGCCGGTTCTTGACTTGATTTTTTATATTTTCAGCTTATTTATTCCGGGATTATCGCCCCGGTACAGCGCCAATTGATCTCTGCCTGAAGCGTTTCTTCGCTGACGACGCAGGCCGGATTGCAGCCCGGGCGCGTCGCATTCAGGTTGGCGTCAAACCACCAGGTTTTGGAATTATCGTTGTACGTTCCGGCGCTCAAGGCTTCGCCGCCCTTGATACAGGTTTTTTCGGCAATCACTTTGGCCTCGGCTTCAGAAAGTTTGCCGGCGGGAGTTGAAGTTGCCTGCGCTTCGCAAGCTTCTTCCCAGGGGCGCAAACATTTTTGTTTTACTTCGCACCAGGAATAGCCGGCTGAACCGATACAGCCGTGCTCATCGCGATCGCCGCCCAAGAGCGGCTGTTCTTTTTGCGCCTCGTCTTGCGGGGCGGGCTTTACCGCGGGATTAGCGCACCCGGCGGCCAAAAAAGCGATTGAAACCATGACAAAAACGATTTTTTTCATAGATTTTTATGCAAAGGGTTTGCCGCTAAATGCTCTTTGAGCATAAATTTTTCCGGATTTGACCGCGCCGCTACGAATGGCGCCCATACGAATTAGATATAAGGTAGGAAATTTTTTTAAAAATATTGAGGGTGATATGGTTATATCAGCTGAAAAATTTTTAAAAAAATTTACCAAAAGATGAAGATTTAGGCCAAAATGGCATTTAGCGGCAGACCCTCAAATTATCCCTTATTACTATTATAACGAAATTTTAGTAAAAATATAACAGGCAAAAGATAAAAAAATCTCCAAAGCGCGGGGCGGTTTGGAGATTGGGCTGAAGAATTATCGGCGGAACCGTTTGTGGCGAAACCGGTTACGATGGAACAATTTTCGAAAGAGCGACCCAAGGAATGACCATGCGGACTTAGGTTTTGGGACGAATTCCGGGGTATTATCTCTTACACTTTCAATGAACGCGGCCAGCTCATCGACCTGGCTTTTAAAATTCTCATTGCCGGTGTACACGATAAGTTCGGTTCCGTAGTCGGCATGGAGCAACATTGTCTGCAATATGACATAAGCGCTAGACGATTGGTTATTATCCGCGCGCCTGATAAACAAGTGTAATTCGGCAATCTTGCCGGTGAGCTTGTGTGCCATGTGCGATATCATATAAGCATTATGGCACTTGAGCCCTCGCGGATCACCAACTTTGCACCGTTTTTCATACGCAATCTTTTTTTCAATTTCCATTTTTTCCTCCTTGTAAATAACAAACAATAACCTATCAAAATAAAATACCCCCAACCAACAAAAAAATCAAGCCTCCCCAGCTTGATTTCTTATATTTTTAGCTTATTTTTTCTAATTTAAAATAGCTCTTTACTTAACCGGACAAGGAACTAAATCCTTTAATACCGCCTTGCCGGTAAAGGAAATAAAAACTCGGGCGCAAGCACCGTTCCTTAATAAGGCGGAAATTTTGGCGCGATCGGCTTGAGCAAAATAATATCTTTCTATGCCGTATTCAACTTGATCATAACCCACCGATATTTGGGTCAATTTGCCTTTAATGAATAACCCGTTCGGTTTTTCGTCCGACATCGCGCCGGCCGAAACCTTGCCGTCGGCTCCTTTCTCCAACGAAACATAAACCGTCCCCTTAGCGGCCATAGAGGCATCGTAAATGTCACTTATTTTCCTGTCAGTTTTTATTCTGTTTATATCGTAACGCAAATCCATATAGTTGCCGCGAAAAATATCCGCTGGATCATAGGGAACGGCCTTAATCAAAACCTCTTGCCCGCTCCAAACTGTTATTTGATTAGGCAGCATAATTCCCCCGACCAGCAAAAGCCAAAAAATGGCAATGCCTAAAAATATCTTCGTTTCTTTTTTCATATTTTTAGTTTAAATGATTTTTTAATTTGACGGCGGTAATATTCCAAGGCCGCTCCCCCACCGACCAAAACCAAGCCGCCAGCCATAAAGAAGAGTGATCTGGGCAACAGTTCCCAAAAAAAATCAAAATATCTGGCGACGACAAACACTATCAGCCAGAAAAAACTGGAATTGATTATTTTCATATCTTCATTAGTATAGCCGATATAAATTATGGCCAATATCAGCGCCGCAAATAAGCAATTGAATATTATGGGGTAAAGGTCGCCTTCGACGGGGAAGAAAGATGCCACCGATATCAAAGCTGAAAAAAACAAAGCAAGGCCATGTTCAATAACGGCAGTTGCCCTCTTAGGCACTTTTTTAATCAACGCTACTACGCTGAAAATTATCGACAAAGAAGAAAAAATCACCAATAAAGCCAAAACGTGAACAGTGCTTTCCGGAACTGTCTCGAAAAAAGCTTTAAACGTCAGGAGAAAAAAACCTACCAAAAAAACACTTAAGCCAGATAGTCGAAAAGCTCGCGCCGCTCCCTCAAGTTTAGATAATAAATAGCTCAAACCGCCGGCGGAAAAAAGAAAAATTCCGTCGATGGCCAAAATTATCGGTAACCAAGCCCAGCCATCGCTAAAAAATTCGTTTTGATTATTAGTAAAAAAACAATACAACAAAGACCAAGTGATAATAACCGCGCTGGCCAGATAAGCGCCTGCAACCGATCTAAAAAGAAAAGCTACTGGCAAAATCGCCGCCAGCCAAATTAAAGCCAAGAGGTGAGACGAAATATCTATGTTGTAAATCTGGGCTTCTAAAAAAATCGTAGCGCCAATAAGCAAAGAGCTTAAAAAAATCAAAGACTCGCCGACCCTCGGCAACTTTTCACTTTGATATTTGAGATAAAAGCCAAGATAAGATATCCCAAAAGTAGAACCCAAAAGAATGATCGTCTTTAAAGTGCTCCCCAAAACTGCCCAATTTGAAGCAATAAACAGAATGGCGCCGATACCAAAAAATAAAGAACCTATTGTTAAAATGGCCGTAACAATCTTATTGGCCTTGTCCTCCTGGCTTTTTCCCGTAACATCGGACAACATCTTTTCTGCCTGCTCTTTCGTGATCGTCCTGTTTTTAACCCAAACCTCAATTTGTTTTTCGTCGATCATATTTGCAATTTAAATATTTATTTTCGGTATTTTTAGCTTAAATTTTAATACGATTTCGTATCTTCATTTTCCAAACGGAACAGAATTTACAAACAAACTCCCACTAAATATAAAAAGGAACAACAAGAAAATAATGATTAATGATATCGACAAAATTTTAAACTTATCTTTTATTCCAAATAAAAAAGACGAGATAAGGAGTCCAAAAAAGAAAGCGGTCGGATAAGCCCATAAAGCCCAAGATTCTCCGCCTAAAGGAATAAAGTTAAGGTGGGAAAAACCGAAAGATTCAGAAACAAAAATTAAAATAGCTGCCAAAATAAATCCTACTAGAAAGAAGCTGGAAAAATTTAAATACTTTTTCACAGGATTATAATTTACTAATTAACCAAATAAAAACGGGTCAATCTTAATGTTAAAATATAACCAAGTAATCATGGCTCCGTAACTCAAAAGAAAAACAATCAAATACTTTAATAATATGATCTTCCCTAAAACTTTTTTGTTAAACCAAAAAACTTCCAACAACAATATTATTGTCCAAATTACAGGAAGAAGAAAAACAAAATAAACCACATACCAACCAATATCTCTTGGTCCAGAGGGAGACATAAATATTAAAATCGGAACGAGAAAAAAAATTAACCAAGAAATCGAGATGACTAAAAAATTTTTGATGTTAAATTTCTTTATCATTTAGTTTAGTTTTTATAATCCCGGCCCCATTCTAAAACTAAAATAACCGTACACCACCAAGATCAAATATGCACCGACAAAAAAAGAAATATATTTCATTACCATGCCTGACCAAGATTTTTTTTTATTCAAAATCAGTTTTTCTAAAAAAAGACTGGCCAAAAAGATGATTGGGAGAACGTAAATAAAGTACTGAATATACCAGGGGGAGATTTTGATCACGGTGTTCTGAGAAACCATGTATGGCAAAAAAATTGGAAAGATATAGAAAGCCAACACTAGCAGTACGTAATACAAAGTCAATTTAAAATTTTCTTTTTTCATAATACTATGATTTACTAATTAAATATTTAATATCATCTTTTATTATATTATATCCGGCTTGATTAATCCAATTTTTCTTCAAAAATCTATCTAGTTTTTCCAAGACGAGATTGTATTTCAGTTTGATTATGGCTTGATTAATCTTGCTCAACTGATATTCGATCTTATCAAGAATCTTGCCAATTTTGGTTTCGCACCAGGCCTGATTTTTATGTTTCAAACACTGAATCATTACTTTGTCCCGCATTGTTTTCTCTTTATCAATTCTTTGACCATATTTCTTCTGGAATGTTTTAATTTGAGTCAAATCGTTAATCAAATCTTTCTTGGCCTCAATTTTCGTGATCATTTTCTCGTCGTAGGCGCGATTTATATCGGCGATTGTGCCGTCAACGTCAGTAACTATGAAAAAATTGATTATTTGTTCGGCCTGGTTACCAGCCAAATCTTGAATTGTTATCTTGATTTGATGCGGGCCGAGATTTTTTCCGAACAAATCAACTATATTTGAATTGATAAGCTGGCCGTCTAAATAAATTTTGGCGGGGTCCGGGGCAATGTCGGAAAAATTATCATTAGCAAAATATTCAACATCTAATTTATCATTGTTCAATATTTCTTGGCCTTCCTGCGGCAATAGAATGCTGATGATTGGCTTGGTTTGGTCTATGGCAAAAGATGCCTGCTTATTTTCTTCCCGGTTTCCAGCCCGATCGGTGGAGGAATATAAAATCGTGACGGTTCCGTCTTGGGAAATCGTAAATTCTCCGCCGCACTTAATCCAAGTGGTCCCATTGTCCAGGCTATATTCGGTTTTCAAAACTCCAGAATTATCATCAGTGGCCGTAAAATTAATTTTTACAGCAGAAATATAATAGCCGTTATTTCCCGCCTGGCCGGAAATGCTTACTATTGTTTGCGGCGCAGTTAAATCGTTTATCTGCTCGTCTGTCAAAACTGAATCCGGATTTTTTTCTTCAACAACAGAACCGTCTCCATTTTGATCAATATTTATGGCATACGACGATTGATTGTCGCTTATCGCCATTTCAACTTTTGTCGAAATTCCAGCCAAAGGCACTTCATTAAAATATGATTCGTTTGTATATTGGCCGTCTTCCACTGTTTCAACTCTCGCATTGAAACTGCCACTGGCCGTTGCCCGACCTATAATTGTATAATTTTCACCCGAAGGAAGAAAAATGAATTTATTTCCGTCTATTTCGTCATATTGAGCCCCTGGGATATTTATTTCTGTATCCCCGTTACCGTTTTTGCCTACATAATTGCCATATTGGTCGTAAGCCGAAAGCGTTACGGGGCTGTGATAGCTTATTTGAGTACCTGACAAAGCACAATCTGCGGGACTTGAGCTAACATTCTGATATTGCGAAAAATTGAAGTTAGCTTGCTTATTATCCAAAATAGCTCCGACAAGCTGTCTTACTCCGTTGGAACTAGAAATTTTTCCATGATCGGCTTGATAGGCATAATATTTTTGTGATCCAAAATTATCAGCGCTTATCAACGGTACTGTTCCGTCGCCGCTAGTATATCTTAACGCATATTCATAACCACCGCTCCTTTCTTTATTTAAAATAAATATTTTATCAATTGTCGGTTTTCTGCATCCGGAAATGCTGAAAGAGTCTTTTACTTGCAGGTTATCTATCTTATTGTGTAAAGCAGTAGCATTAGCTAGTAAATACCCATTTCTTCCAGTATTTATCAAAAAATTGCTGGTATCAGTATAATTTAAGTTACCCTTGACACCATTATTATCCGCGTCATAAATATCAGCAATATAACTTCCGGACAGATTAAGATATTCCTGGCTTGGCAAAAGCTGATAGATGGATGGAATGTTTTGGGAAATTTCCTTCATCGTCGCCTCATTCAATATATATACCCCAAACGCACCAATATCCATATTGTCTCCATATAATAACCCCTTGGAAGCTCTGGGTGATCCCAAGTTCGGCGTTGCAATAGTTATTAATTTATCTATTGTGCTAGAACCGAATTTTTTAATATACGCTTTGGCAATCAACCCACCCATGCTGTGAGCAATGATATCAACTTTTTTAGAACCGGTAGAAGTTAAAACTCTGCCAATCGCTGTATCTAAATTCCCAACTCCCTGATCAGGGCATTCAGCGGCCCCGGCCAAACAATCAATGCTGTAGCGCCAATCATACGGGAAAACAAATAAATCCGTTCCTTCTTTATATCCGTTGTTCTTTAGCTCTTGTATTAAACCGCTATAGAAATCTTCAGTAAGCACTTTCTCGATTGCATTATCAACCACTAAACTTTCAACTGAACCTCCGAGCGGAAACATCTCCAACTTTCTCAAATCACCATCTTCACCTGACAAGGTGTATCCAACCAAATTCAACCAAACTTGATTGCCAGTGGAAGCTTCTACTAAATAACTTCCCATTATCCCCGGTACGATGATCACCGGATTGCGCGCGGCTGCCTTGCCGGTCCAGGGATCAAAGAGAACATTACCAGTTATTTTATCGCCCTTGCCTTGCGGATTCAGGGAACTGTGGTAAGGTCCGCTATCATCTCCCCACCAATTATTAATCGCGCTAATTTGATTGGTCCCCCAACTAATTAATCCACCATTTTTGTTATTATAAATTTTTGAATTGCTGATTGTAATTCCTTCGCCACTCAATTCCAACCCGATATTATTATTATAAATTTCGGAATTACTCATGGTTATCGCTCCAGAACCAGAAATAGCCCCAGCGTCATAGCAAAAATCGGCATAAGCGACCTGCAATTTTATAGGTCTTGCCTTAATAAGATATACGCAAACTGATCCGCCATAACTCATTTTCACATTATCCAAATGAGCAATTCCGTCCCGAACTTCGATTGAGCCCCAATCACCAGCCAAAGGATTGCCAGTCGACCAAGGAACTGTTTTCCCTCCCGCGCTATCGTCATTAGTTGAAGTGAAAATAATCGGCTTGTCCGTTTCTCCTTGAGCAATCAACGTCCCGTATACAATAATATTATTTCCCCGAAGTTTAATTATTACTCCAGGCTCGATAGTCAGTGTGGCATTATTTGCTATTAAAAGATAATCGGCAGAAATCGTGTAAGGGCTGCCCGCCAATGTCCAAACCGTGTTGGTGTTTATTGTTTCATAATTAATTTGTGTCGCGGCATTGGTAGTATGGATATTTTTAAAATCAACGGAAAACGGGAAGAGCATTAATCCTAAAAAAATAAAAAGGTCGGCGAAAACAATGCCGAACATTAAAAGCGATTTAGATAGAAAATTCGCACCCCCCGTTGTTGAATTTTTGCCCTCCATAGATTTTAAATTGTTAGGTTATTAATTATATTGTAGAAAATTTGGGATTGAAAAGCAAATTTGAATGAATACGGCTTATAATAATTGCGCTGTAACACACCCCGTCAGGCCGAGGCGTCCTGCCACCCCTCTCGAGAGGGGAATATTTTAACCACCCCTGGCCCCTCCTTGGAAGAAGGGGTTACACACCCCGCCCTTTGGGCACCTCCGCCTCGGCCTGCCTTGATGAGCCCGCGGCGAGGCAGGCAAGCCTTCGGCGAGACGGGCCTCCCCCATGCATCGCTTCGCTTTGCGGGGCAGGCAAGAGGGGAATTTTACACACCCCTGGCCCCTCTTTAAAAAGAAGGGGAAACCGGGCGGGCGATGGCGATGATATAGAGGACGGGACCGCCGGATTTCTGGAGTTCGAAAATTATTTTGAAGGGGTAAATAAAAAAAGAGCGATAACCGTCAAAGCGGCCGCTCAAACTTTTTCCGGAAACAGGATTTTTGCTCAACTCCAAAATTCCGGCGATGACTTTCGCCTTATCTTCGGCGCTTAGCGCGCCCAGAAACTTTTCCGCCTTTCGGCTTAAGAGTATTTGGTGCATACTTAGCCTTTGGCTTGTCGGCCAACACGTAGCCCTCCCGAGCCAAAATATGATCCAAGCTGATATAATTTTTATTCTGCCAATCTTTTTTGGCGTCGGCGATGCTTTTGTCCAGATCGGGAAATTCTTTCATCACGGCCAAGGTTTCGCGCCAGGATTCGAATTCGTCGGCCGGCATAAGCACGGCTTTGATCCTGCCTCGTTCGGTCAAACCGTAGCAAGCGCCCTCTTTCTCCACGTCGGCGACAATTTTAAAAATATTCTTCCGGGCTTCGGTCAAAGGCAGCACTTTTTTTATGTCCATATATTTAACTGCCTCCTAATGTACATTATAACGTACACTGAGGAATAGCGTCAAGAGATTAATTTAATTTAATGTCGGGAATATACCCACCCCGTCCGGTCAGGGACCGTCCACCCCTCCCGAGGAGGGGAATTTTTTACACACCCCGTCCGCGCGGCGCGGCCACCCCTCTCGAGAGGGGACTTTATTGATTTAATCTTACCTTTTTTATGGCTGAAAATCAAGCTTATTATTTATAAAACACCGGATTCTTTGAGCGAGGAAAAATTATTTGCCACAATGATCAGATGGTCCAAAACTTCGATGCCCAAGAGCTCCCCGGCCGCGGCCAGGCGCTTGGTAATTTTAAGATCTTCCTCGCTTGCTGACAAATCTCCGGAAGGATGATTATGAGCGACGATAATTTGGCTGGCCAGATTTTTGATGGCTGGTTCGAAAATTTCCCGGGGATGAATTAGGCTGGCATTGACCGTACCGACCGAGATCGTCTCACGATGAATTAATTGATTGCGGGCGTTGAGATACAAAACGACAAAGTGCTCTTTCTTGGCAATGCGCAGTTCTTGCAATTGGGCGACGGCATCCTTGGCGGAATTTATCAAGGGCAAATTATTATCTTCAACTTCCAGAGCGCGTTTGGTTAATTCAAAAGCAGCGAGTAACGAGCAAGCCTTGCTCGGACCGATGCCTTTAATTGATGATAACTTGACATAATCTGAAGCGAGCAATTTTTTCATCGGATGCTTGGCCAAAATTTCTTGGGCCATATCCAAAACATTCTTTCCAACGCGACCCGTGCCCAACAAAATGGCCAGTAATTCTTTGTCTTTCAAATTCATCGCCCCTTTGGCGATCAATTTTTCCCGCGGCCGTTCATGACGCGGCAGATCTTTAATTTTTGTCATACCCTCCTGGTTATTTTATTATTTATTAATAGAATATAATTTCACCTCTTTTCTACCAGCAAATCAAAAAAATGCATCATCACAAAATTCAACCATCACACACCCCGTCCCGCCGAGGCGGCGGTCCACCCCTCTCGAGAGGGGACTTTTTTTCATACCCCTCCCCTTAGGGCCTGTCGCCGAATGCCATTTTGGCCTAAATCTTCAGGATTTGACCGCGCCACTACGAATGGCGCCCATACGAATTAGAATAAAGTATGGTAAATTTTTTAAAAAATATTTCAGCTGATATAACCATATCACCTTCAATATTTTTTAAAAAATTTCCTCAAAATCTGAAAAATCTATGCTCAAAGAGCATTCGGCGACAGACCCCTTATTATTTTATTAATGAAATATAATTTTACCTCTTTTTTATCAGTAAATCAAAAGGGTGTTGTCGAAAAATCCAAACGTAACACACCCCGTCCCGCCGAGGCGGCGGTCCACCCCTCTCGAGAGGGGACTTTTAAAAAGCGGCAGTCCCCTGACGGGAGACTGCCGCATGACAAAAAAATGCATCATCACAAAATTCACCTATTACACACCCCACTTCGTTCTGCTCCGCAGAACTTCGCGGGGCAAGCCGTCCGCTCCGCCCTCCGCCCAAGGCGGACAAGAAGGCGGACGCGGTTTAAAAAAGAGGGGGGATAAAAAACGGAGCTTCGGCTGAAGGAAGCTCCGGGTGAAAAAACGATCTGGCCGAGGAGCTTTTTAAGCGTACCTCCGCCGGGCGATGGTTACCGCCTTTCTTTGCAAGGCAACCACCTTGCGATAGTGAGTCAGCATAATTGTCCACGTCACGCCCGAGGCAAACAATCCGAACTTGGCGAAAAAAGTTGTCAGCAACAGTCTGATATACCGCCAATTATACCGAGAGAAAATCCCGATGCGCCACAAGCTATGCGCGAATGCTTTAAGCTCGCTTAACGAAGGTCTTCTCGCCGGTGTCGGCTCCAAGTTTTTGATCGCGTTCCTTACCCGGGCAAAATAATTGCGGGGTAAGAATAATTGCTTCTGCAACCAGAGAAACCCGTCAACCAGCTCTTTCGGATCCATGCAGATCGGTTTATAGTTTAGGATTCCTTCCAAGGGTTTATCCACCAGCCTTCCTTCCGCTTTCATCCTGATCCAATCCTCCGTGTGGCGCAGGATCAAGACCACATTAACCATGGCGACGATAATTCCCGATTTCTGCAAAAACTCATAAAGCACTTTGAAAATAGCCGGGGTATCCCCGTCAAGTCCGACAATGATCCCGGCCATCACCTCCAGGCCGTGTTTCATTATTTTTTTGACGTCGGCCACCAGATCGCGCCCGACATTCTGCGTTTTATGGCAGGATTCCAGGCTCGCGTCATTGATCGATTCAATGCCGATAAAGACTTTTTTAAACCGGCAAGCGGCCATTTTTTTCATCAACCTTTCATGATCTGCCATCCTGATATCGGACTGGAAAATGAAGTCGAAAGGAAAATGATTTTCAATCTGCCACGGCAATAAATGATCGAGGAATTCTTCCAAATATCGCGGCGACGCGAGCAAATTGTCATTGACGATAAACACGGTTCCATGTTTGAAAACCCGGCGCAGATTATCCAGCTCGACTTTGACTTTTTCCCAAGGCTTGAAGCGCAGCTTCGTGCCGGCAATGGCGTGGATGCTGCAAAACGTGCATTGGTGCGGACAGCCGCGCCCCAATTCGATCGGGACGATCGTGTAGCGATGAATTTTCGCCAGCTCCAATCTTGGCGGCGGCAACAGCGCCAAATCGCAAAATTTCGCGGAAGAATAAACGGATTTGAACACGTCTTCTTTCCGATCCTTTTCCGGCAAGGCCTGGTATTTTTCCCAGGCGCTGATAAATTCCGGCAGTGTCAGCTCGGCTTCGCCGGAAAAAATATGGTCAACCCCGGGAAATTCATTCGGCTCGGCTTGGAAAAACAGCGGACCGCCGGCCACGACTCTCGTATCGTTACAGAGTCCAATAACTTCCAGCGCGCTCTCCTTCTGTTCTTCCATCGCTGAAAGAAAGACCAGATCGGCTTTTTTGATCTGTCTTTTCAACATCCATCTTTTCCACCAAGGCTCGACGTTCATGTCCCAGAACGTCACTTGCCAAGTTGCCGGCAGCAGAGCGGCGATCATCGGCAAAGCCAGCGACAAAATCGCCGACTTCTTGCCGACGAACCACAAAGCCCAATGTCCGCTCCAAAAATTCGCCTTCGGAAAGAGCGGATAGATCATCAAAACCTTAACCTTAACCGCCGGCTTGCCAGCCGACCGCCGGGACGATAGTTTGCCCCGGAAATTCACTTTCAGGAATACTGAAAAGATCACGAGAATCTTCATGAGAATTTTCATTGTTCGCTCCTTGTTTTATTAGTTAAAAAAGAACTGCCCATATATTAGAATATAAACGATATTATTAAAAGATGTCAAGACCCAAAATAAAAAAGAGGCGGCCGTCATGGTCTCCTCTTTAAGAAAAAAGAGCTGCTAAGAATTTTTATCGCCCGATCTGCAAACGCTTGAGTGAATGCGAGTGATCGATTGTTTTTGAAAGGTACAATCCCGCAGCCTTGGACATTCCGATCGAAGCGCCGGGAAGAACGCGGCCGAGCGGATCAAAAACCTTTTGGCCCATTTGGCGAAGGTCGCGAGCCGGAATGCCTCGCGGCAGGCGATAAGGATTTTTTATGCCTGTCAAACCGCTATCCGAAACATAAACCGTATCAATTCCCGGATAATAAATTCCATCAAAGCCGACGATGATTCGCTTGGGCTGATCGTCAATGATGCTTACCGGCGACACCGAAAGATACCAGGCGCTTCTCAATTCGAGATAATAATAATCAGTGATTTTGGGATAATCTTTGGAGACGATTATCATATCCGCCTGCCAGCCGCCGGATTGGCGCAACCCGTAAAATACTACCAAGCGGCCGCATTGATTGGAAATCGCAATATCGCAGATAACTTCAGCATAAATAGCCTGACTTTTGGCGGTGATAAAAGTGGCGGCAATCGAATCGCTGGTTATTACCGTACTAAGCCGATGTAGATTAGAAAAAGGGTATCCGCCGCCGACGCGATAGTCAAAGGTATAGACAATATCCAACTGATCACCATAGAGGTCGATGCAATTGAGCCTGCCTAAAACCCCGGCCGCGTGTCCATCCTTATACCGCGTTTTCCATTTGCCGTCGCCGCGATTTGACGCGTAAACGCAGCTGCCGCTATCACCGGCATAAACCAAGTGAGCCCAGCCGCTGCGATCCAGCGCCAAGGAAAATCGGCCATAGCCAAATGAAGTATTTCTGTCCCACTTCTTTACCACCGTATCATCGGCGATCAGGACGCTTCCCTGATATGCCTGAAAACGCAAGGGCCAAAGCGTATCGCCAGCCGTATCATCCTTTGCCACAAAAACCACGCCGGTTTGGCCGCTGTCATTGCTTGCCGCCGAATACCAAGCCAAGGCCGAATAATCAATGATAACCGCGGCATTCGTCGCCGCCGCCAGAACAAAAATTACCGGTAAAAGGCTGAAAACTTTGGATAATTTCATATCCGCCTCCTGTTTGTTAAGGTACCAAAAACGATAGCTAAATCTTGCTACTTATTTAACTAACTGTCAAACAAGCCGCGGATCAATCCGCTTATTTGACTTTATCGATGTTTCTTGGTAAGTTTTGATGAAACCAAAAATGGTTTTTGCCGGCTCTTTAGAAAATTTGAAAATCGTTTTATCGAAACATACCCTTAACCGGAGGAGGCGTACCAATGGTACAAAAAAAATCAAAGGCCGAACGTGAAGAAGAGACGGGCAAGCCGATCTGGATCCTGATTGATCTGATCCGCCCTTTCAAAGGACAGCCGAGAATATATTTCAATCCCGACCAGATGAACTCGCTCACCGGGAGCATCGAGGAATTCGATCAGGAAGATGTTGTTAAGGTCCGCCGGCTCAGAGACAAAAAAGACCCGCGGCACAAATACGAACTGATCGATGGCGAGCGCCGCTACCTCGCCTGCAAAAAAGCCGGAAAGAAAAAAATCCAGGCGGTGGTGAAAAAAGTCAAAGACCTGGAAGAACAATTCTTCAAATCCTTGACCGCCAATGCTTGCCGGGCCGGACTGACGCCGTTCGAAGAAGCCCTGGCGATTGAAAGGGCGATGAAAATGAAAAGGATGAGGGACCTGCCGGCCGGACAACAGGTCGTCATGTTCAGCAAAATTTTCGGCTGTACGACAGTTACAATCTACAAACGTCTGGCCTTGCTCCGCCTGCATCCCGAAGTCCGGGCGATGCTTGATCCCCGATTGCCCGCTGAAAAACAGCTGAGTCTGGCGCTGGCTGACTTCATTTCCGAGAATGATCCCGGTTTTCAGCTCGCGGTCGCCAAGAAAGCGGTGGAAAAAAAGATGACGCTCAATCAGGCGCGATCATTCGCCCGCAAGCTGGCCCATAAAAAGGGCGTATCGGCCGGAACGGCCAAACACCGCGGTCCGCACGATGATTACCGATTATTCTCATCGTTCGTGCGCAAAACTTTCGACCAGCTCGGCATGTTTGCCGAATCGGCGTTGAGGGAAAATCTCCTCAAGAGGCCGCTGGAAGATTTGGAGGTCATGGACACGGCCTTAAAGGAAATCATTTCCCGTTTTACCGAATTGAAAAACGCGCTGTTAACGAGGCGGCTGTTAACAAGGCGATAGAAAGAGAAAAGAATGGAACCAATCAATCAATCAGATTCGGAAAAGCCCCGCCAGCGGGTTGTGCTGATCGGCGAATCCAAAGCG